>DAOUQU010000329.1 GCA_030625445.1 Gammaproteobacteria bacterium | reverse complement strand
GCAATAATCTGTCCGGTGATATAACCGGCCCCGGTTACCAGGAAGGCGACTGTTTCGGCAATATCATCCGGATCACCGGGGCGCTGCAGGGCAATGCGTGACAGCATCTCCTCCTTTTCCGCATCACTGATATCATGCTCCGGCCACAGAATAACCCCGGGGGCGACGCCATTGACGCGGATTTCAGGCCCCAACTCCAGCGCAAGGCTCTTCACCAGCATGGCGTTGGCGGCTTTTGCGATGGAGTAGACCAGGTAGCCTTTTTTAGGGCGCAGTGCGTGAATATCAACAAGATTGACGATGCAGCCCGTGGACTTTTTCAGCCAGGGATCTGCCGCCTGGGATAAGAAGAAGGGGACTTTCATATTGGTTCCGATGAGATCATCCCACTGTTTCTCCGTCACCTCGCCAATTGCCGTCGGGTAGAATGTTGAGGCGTTGTTGATGAGTGCATCGAGCCGGTTATTGAAGGCGGCAGCCTCCCTGATGACTCTGTCGATAACACCACTCTCCAGCAGATCACCATGCACTGTCGTGGCAGAATCAGCACGCCCGGCATTCAACTCCTCCGCCAGTGCTTTGGCGCGTTTATCAGAGCGGCGGTAGTGGATGATGATATCCATATTGGCGTAATGCAGCTTGCGCGCAATGCGGGCGCCGATACGCGCAGCGCCTCCGGTAATCAGGACACTTTTATTTGTCATGCTGTCGCAGCCTCGTATTGGTAAACTGCACTCAATCTAACCTAATCAGACTCATCCGTCATGCAATCTTTGTCGCTGCCACAGCCTGCTCCTGAAGAGATGGCATTTTCGCAACAGCTGCAGCAGTTGATCTGTAAGGAGATAGAACAACAAGGCGGCGCCATCCCCTTTGACCGCTACATGGAGCTGGCGCTCTATGCACCGGGGTTGGGGTACTACACCGCGGGGATGCGTAAGTTTGGCGCTCAGGGCGATTTTGTGACTGCGCCTGAAATCTCTCCGCTCTTCTCCCGCACTCTGGCGCATCAGGTGAAGCAGGTATTGGATCTCTGTGGTGGCGGAGATGTGTTGGAGTTTGGAGCCGGCAGCGGCAGGCTGGCAGTCGATATGCTGCGCGAACTGGAAGCGCTGGATGCCCTGCCTGAGCGTTATCTGATACTGGAGTTGAGCCCTGACTTGCGTCAGCGTCAACAGCAGCTTGTTGCTGCTGAAGTATCCCACCTAAGAGAAAGGGTGCAGTGGCTGGAGAGACTCCCTCGACAGCGCTTGCGTGGAGCTGTGCTCGCCAACGAGGTGATGGATGCGATGCCCGTGCATCGGTTTCGAGTCAGCAGCGGAAGCAATGGAGAGGTGGAAGAGGAGATGATCACCTGCACGGCAGGCCAATTGGTAAAAGAGTGGCGGCCTGCCTCGGCAGAGCTGAAGCAGGAGGTTGCGAAACTGGGAGTTGAGCTGCCGTCAGAGTGTGAATCGGAGATCAATCTGCGCCTGAAGCCGTGGATTTCGGCAATCTCCGATCTGCTTGGGCAGGGGACTGTGTTGCTGATCGACTATGGCTATACACGCAGTGAATACTTTCATCCGCAGCATAGTGAGGGAACCTTGATGTGCCACTTTCGCCAGCATGCGCATGCCGATGCGCTGTTTTACCCCGGGCTTCAGGACATCACAGCCCATGTCGATTTTACTGCGGTGGCAGAGGCGGCGGATGATGCAGGTTTGAGTGTCGCCGGCTATACCAACCAGGCCGGTTTTTTGCTCGCCTGCGGTATCGAGCAACTACTGCAATCTACTGCAGCAGATCAGAATGCAGCATGGTTTCAGCAGACCGAAGGTCTGAAGCGACTGGTTCTTCCATCCGAGATGGGCGAGCGTTTCAAGGTGATGGCGTTGACGCGGAATATCGATGCGCCGTTGATGGGCTTCTCGATGCGAAACATGCTCGAGCAGTTATGACCTAAAACCTCCCTCTAATCCTCATCCAGTCCGACATACTCCCAGAATTTTCTGAGCAGGCTTTTGTTGGCCTTTTCGTATGCATCGCTGCCGAAATTCCCCTGTTCACGGTTCAGCACCAATACGCGATTGGCATCCTCGGAAAACTCGGGAAGGCCCAGTTTGGTATAGGCGTCAACCATGATAACCAGTGCTTTTTCCGCAGCGGGGGTGCGTTGGTAATTCTCGACAACGCCAACAGCGCGTTTGACTGCTGCCAGATATGCTCCACGATCCATGTAGAAATTTGCAATGTGGATTTCAT
>DAOUQU010000440.1 GCA_030625445.1 Gammaproteobacteria bacterium | reverse complement strand
TCCCTCACCCTAACCCTCTCCCCCGGGGAGAGGGGACTAAATCCCCCTCTCCCCTCGGGAGAAATGAGTGAATCCCCCTCTCCCTCCGGGAGAGGGCCGGGGTGAGGGGCGTCAGGCTTGCGACGCCGCCACAAACCCAGCGGAAAAATCACCAGCAGCCACAGCGCCAAAGCCTGGGTTGCCCCTATGGCCGTGGTCACAAGAATATCCAAGCGCTTCTCTGTTGAATCATTCAGATGCGCGCCACCATACTTTAGTCGCGGATAGATGCGCACTGTGCTGCCGTCCTCCTGCATCACCATCTCCTTTGCATAGAGCGTGGTGGCAAAAGGGGCGGAGTAGCTCTTCTCCTGCCGTTCGCGCAGTGGCGTGACCATGGTGTCGAACAGACTCAGCACTTCACCGGGATTGGCTGCATCATCACCGCTGCGAAAGTGAATCGAGTCAAGCAGGCCGATGAGTATAAAAGCGCCGAGCACAACGGCTGCACCGACCGCCATGCCGGAGCGAAACACACGCTGCCAGGGTTCGCGCAGATGACGGCGCCGGCTTGCATAGCGAATGAATACCAGCGTCAGCAGCACCAGCAGCCACAGCAGCAGATCGGTCCACAGGAAAACGAGTTCCGGCATCACTGCAGCCTCACACGTGGATCGACGATGGTATAGGAGATATCCGTCAGTATCAGGCCAATGATATAGAGCACCGAACCGAGAAATACCATGGCGCGCACAATCGCGAAATCCTGGCTGTTGATGGCATCGATGGTGTAGCTGCCAAGACCTGGAATGCCAAAAAAGGATTCTGTCACCAGGCTCCCCATAAACAGCAGCGGCAGTGCAGCAACTACTCCTGTGAGGATTGGAATCATGGCGTTTTTCAGCACATGCACAAACATCACCCGCATCTCGGACAACCCTTTGGCACGCGCACTGCGCACATAGTCGCGGTGGATCTCCTCCAGAAACAGGGTGCGGTAAAAACGCGTGGTGCCACCGATGCCGCCAACCACGCCGATGATCACAGGCAGGATCAAAAATTTCCAGGCATCCTCGGTATCAAAACCGGAGATCGGCACCAGATGCAAATACTTGCCGATCAGAAACTGTCCGCCGATGATGTAGAACATCGATGAGATCGACATCATCATGACCGCCAGCACAACTCCCCAGGTATCGACATAGGTTGCTCTGAAAAAGACCAGCAGCAGCGCCAGCGTAATATAAAGCAGCATCCCCATGATCAGCACAGGCACGGCGATCGCAAGACTGGGCCACATGCGCTGGCGGATATCGTGACCGATATCGCGCCCGTTGTCACTGGAGCCGAAACGAAAGGCAAACAGCGCCAGTGACTTTTGAGCGAAGATGGTATCGGTCAGCTTCGCAACCCCGTCAGCCGATTTGTTGTA
>DAOUQU010000347.1 GCA_030625445.1 Gammaproteobacteria bacterium | reverse complement strand
GTCATTGAAACGCACCCTGATCTTGCCTGCTTCTGTGTCAATACGCTTGACATCCAGACCATGCTCTTTGAGGATCGACTCAACCTGCCCGACTGTGCCGGCTGTCACTTCCCCGGTACGACTGGTCGGGGAGATCTCGATGGAGGGATCCTGCCCGTAGATGTTGGGCAATGCATAGAATGCGGCAGTCAAAACGACTGCCAGGATCATCAGGTTTTTCCACAGTGGATAATGGTTCATGGCATCCGGCTAATCTAAATGAATCAGGGAGTGAGTCAGAGGTATTTGAGCACAGCTAAGCGCGATTACATCTCTTTCAGCGTGCCTTTTGGCATTACTGCGGAGATTGAGGTGCGGCGGATCTTGATCTCGACGCCGGGAGCGATCTCGAGGGAGGCGAGATTGTCGCCCAGTTTGGTCACTTTACCCATCAAACCGCCTTCGGTCTGCACTTCGTCACCCTTTTGCAACGACCCCACCAGAGACTTGTGCTCTTTCTGGCGTTTCATCTGTGGACGAATCAGGAAGAAGTAGAAGATAACAACCAGACCCAGCGGGAACAGCAAACCTGTCCAGGCAGGTGTCTGAGAGGCAGCAGCTGTCGCTTCTGCAACAGCATCGGAGATAAAAAAATTCAACATTTGGGATTCTCTATATTTAGTAATAAATCTGCATGAAGCGCGGGATTATGCCACAAGACGCCCCCTTAGAGAAGTTGGCAGTTGGCAGGAAAACAAAGTTTGCAGTCGTCAGTTTGCAGTATGCAGCAAAATATAGTTGTCAGGTGGCAGAAAAATCTCCTTATTTCCCACGGTTTTGTTCCTGGCTTTTAACTGCCTACTGCCAACTGATTACTGCCGGCTTGTCAAAATCGGCCAGGCGGCTCTCAGATAGACAATCATGGACCAGAGGGTCATCGCCGCAGCAATATAGAGGAGTATCAGGCCGATCTCGTAGAGCGGCAGGCCGGCAATCGGATCTCGCCACAGTAGAACCGTGATAGCCGTCATCTGCGCCGTTGTCTTGAGCTTGCCGAGCATACTGACAGCCACGGTCGCCCTGGCGCCCAGCTCCGCCATCCACTCCCGCAGCGATGAGATGGTGATTTCGCGGCCAACGATGATAATGGCGGAGATCGTTACGGCAATCTGTGGATCAGAGGAGACCAGCAGCACCAGTGCTGCAGCGACCATCAACTTGTCTGCCACAGGATCGAGAAAAGCGCCAAATGGAGTCGACTGGTCCAGTTTTCTGGCCAGATAGCCATCAAACCAGTCTGTCACAGCAGCCACCAGGAAAATCATCGAAGATGCCTGGCGCGACCACTCAAAGGGCGCAAAAAAGATCGCGACCAGCACCGGGATCAGCAGGATGCGCAGCAGGGTCAGGCTATTAGGTATATTCCAGAACAAGAGCTTGTATCTCAATCACCATGTAGATATTCATAAATTCGATGCGCCAGCGCATGACTGATACCGGCGACTGTTGCAATATCCTCGGCCCCTGCAGCGCTCAACTCCTGCAGGCCGCCAAAATGGAGCAGCAACTGCCGTCTGCGTTTGGCGCCGACACCGGGGATCTCTTCCAGCAGCGAGGTGCGTCTTGCTTTGCCGCGTTGTTGACGATGCCCTGTAATTGCAAAACGGTGCGACTCATCACGAATCTGCTGCAACAGATGTAATGCTGCAGAATCCGATGGAAGTATAAGCGCCCGATCATTTCCATACAAGAAGAGCTGTTCCATGCCGGGTTTTCTGTCAGGCCCTTTGGCGATCCCCAGCAGTTGGGTGCCGCTCACACCCATCTCGGCGAGCGTCTCTGCGACACGCCGCAGCTGCCCCTTCCCGCCGTCGATGACCACCAGATCCGGCATTTTGATCTCACCACTGCGGATACGCTCAAAACGCCGTTGAATCACCTCCTGCATCGCGGCATAGTCATCCCCTGCTGCTGCCTTGCGGATATTGAAACGCCGGTACTCCTGCTTCAGCGGCCCCTGCAGATTGAAAACCACACAGGAGGCGACGGTGCGCTCTCCCTGCGTATGGGAGATATCATAGCACTCCATACGCTGCGGCATTTCATCCAGCCCGAGACTCTCCTGCAGCTGATGGTA
>DAOUQU010000291.1 GCA_030625445.1 Gammaproteobacteria bacterium | reverse complement strand
GCAGCTGATGCAGAGCATCGCCTGCACCGGCAAGGCTGTCGACCATAACGCTAATCGTGATTCGCATTAATCATCAATCTCACAGCTGCCGGCAGTGGAATAGACTGACATGATGAATTTCAGTTCATGCAGTACGGCAAGACGCTCGGTTTCCAATAAGCCATCTGTTTCAGGCAGTGTAGAGCCATCTTCGAGCAGGCGGATATCCTCCCATACGACCCGGCAGCCTTTGAGACAGAGTTTTTCAACGCAGGTTTCAATACGCGAGTTCATTGATCAACTCATGAATCCGAACACAATAAGAAAATACCATTTACCACGAAATACACGAAAATCACGAAAGGGTTGGCAACCTTCACCATGCCTTAAAAGTAGTTTACACTTTCCGCTGTCATTCCGAGGGAAGTGAGGTACGAAGCTTCCGCGTCCTGCTCACGCCCCTCACCTACGTCCATGTAGGCGAACGACGAGGGATCTTGACGCATGGAACACCAGGATCTCTCTGCCGTACATGGATGTACAAATGCCGTGAGGGCAGGATGCACAGGAACGGCCTGCGTCGAGATGACAGACAGTAAATCGGGAAATGAAGCATCTCTTTTTTCGTGTCTTTCGTGTATTTCGTGGTTAATTCTTGTCTGTTAAACATCAATGCGCAGAGCCTTTCAATTGATTGACCATGCCTTCGCTGACATCTTTGGCATCACCGAAAATCAATGAGGTATTATCCTGGTAGTAGAGCCGGTTTTCGACGCCGGAGTATCCCGGACGCATGGAGCGCTTGATGACGAAGACATGATGGGCCTTGCCTGCATCCAGCACCGGCATGCCGTAGATTGGACTCGTCGGATCATCCTTTGCGGCGGGATTGACCACATCGTTCGCGCCCACGACCAGGGCGACATCAGCCGTGGCGAATTCAGGATTGATCTCATCCATCTCGACGACATTTTCGTAGGGAATATCCGCCTCGGCCAGCAGTACATTCATGTGGCCCGGCATGCGTCCGGCAACAGGATGGATGGCAAACTTGACCTCGACGCCCCTGGCTTCGAGCTGCTCCATCAACTCCTTCATCGAATGCTGCGCCTGGGCAACGGCCATGCCGTAGCCCGGTATGATGATGACTTTATTGGCGTCCTCCATCCAGTAGATCGCATCTTCGATGGCTGCGGATTTGACGCCCTTTTGCATGGCGTCATCAGCAGCACTATCACCTTCCACCCCAGCTGTTCCAAATCCGCCGAATACAACGTTAAAGATCGAGCGGTTCATGGCACGGCACATGATCAGCGAGAGAATCGCGCCGGAAAAACCGACCAGCGCGCCGACGATAATCAGCAGGTTGTTCTGCAGCGTAAAACCCGTTGCCGCAGCCGCCCAACCGGAATAGGAGTTCAGCATGGAGACGATGACCGGCATATCCGCACCGCCGATCGGAATGATCAGGGTAAAACCCAGGGTAAAAGCCAGCAGCGTCATGATGGTCAGTGATACTGTACTTTCTGTGAGTGCAAAGTGAACCGCGAAACCGATGGTGGCAATGGCCAGCAGCGCATTCAGAAGGTGCTGTCCCTTGAACTTGACCGGTCTGCCGGAGATCATGCCCTGCAACTTACCAAAGGCGATCACCGAGCCGGAGAAGGTGATCGCACCGATGATAATGCCTGCCGAGAGTTCACCCATGAGCACGCTATTGAGCAGACCGTCAGCCTGTTTATTCAGAAAGGTGCCGATGGCAACCAGTACCGCTGCCATACCCACGAAGCTGTGCAGTGCGGCAACCAGCTGTGGCATCGCCGTCATCTGGATACGCATGGCAATCACGGTTCCAATGACGCCGCCAACAGCGACTCCGGCAAGAATAAAACCGTAAGACCTGACTTCCGATCCCATCAGGGTGGCGACAATGGCAATCACCATGCCCGCCATGGCGAGGTAGTTTCCGCGCTGTGCCGATGCAGGATGCGTCAGCCCCTTGAGGGCGAGAATGAAGAGAATCGCCGAGACCAGGTAGGCAATAGCCTGCGCATTTACAGAGATTTCCATCATCAGCCCCTATTTCTTCTTCTTGTTGAACATGGCCAGCATCCGGTTTGTCACCAGGAATCCGCCAAAGACATTGATCGAAGCGAGCAGCACTGCAAAAAACCCGATGATTTCAGCAGTCGTCCCCACTCCCTCGAGACCGGTCACCAACAGCGCGCCGACAATCACGATACCCGAAATGGCATTGGTCAGGGCAATCAGCGGTGTATGCAAAGATGGCGTTACTCCCCAGATCACCCAGTAGCCGATGAAGCAGGAGAGAACGAATATATAGAGTGCAACCAGTGTTTCAGGCATGGATTTCTTCTCCGGAACGGTATCAGTCAGTCGAGGTAATCAAGGAAGCTTTGGTAATCTCATCTTCATCGAGCTCTTTCAGAACGAGCCCATCTTCACCCTCATCGACCATGATGCCAAGCAGATTAGAGAGATTGTTGGCATAGAATGCGCTCGCAT
>DAOUQU010000156.1 GCA_030625445.1 Gammaproteobacteria bacterium | reverse complement strand
AGCGCTGAATCAATGGCGCGACAGCCTGCGGATGCTTTGTGTACACCTCCGTTGCCGCCTGTTGAACGCGGGCCAGCAGTTCTTGATCGCGCACCACATCGGCTATGCGAAACTGCAGCTCGCCGGTCTGGCGGGTGCCCAGCACTTCGCCGGGGACGCGAATCTCCAGGTCCTTTTGTGCGATGATAAAACCGTCACTGCTGTCGCGCATCACCGCCAGGCGCTGTCGTGACTGCTGCCCCAGGGGTGGATGGTAGAGCAGCACGCAGTGGCTCTGCTGTGACCCCCGGCCCACGCGTCCACGCAGCCGATGCAGCTGCGCCAAACCCAGGCGTTCGGGGTTTTCGATGATCATGAGACTGGCATTGGAGACATCCACGCCAACCTCGATGACGGTCGTGGCGACCAGCAGATCGATCTCTCCCGCCTTGAAAGCAGTCATCGCAGCCTCTTTCTGCACTGCATTCATGCGTCCGTGCACCAGTGCGATTTTTAATTCAGCAAGCTGCTGTTGCAGCTGCTGCGCCGTATCCTCTGCCGCCTGTGCCTGCAGCGCATCAGACTCCTCGATCAGGGTGCATACCCAGTAGGCCTGTCTTCCCTGCTGACACGCCTGCAGCACGCGCTCGATAACCTCGTCCCGACGGTTATCGGAGAGCACCACCGTCGTGACAGGAATGCGTCCGGGGGGGAGTTCGTCGATGACAGAGAGATCGAGGTCGGCGTAGGCCGTCATGGCCAGGGTGCGGGGGATCGGCGTGGCTGTCATGATCAGCTGATGCGGCAGCAAGCCTTCGGCTTCACCCTTTCGCCGCAGCGCCAGGCGTTGATGAACGCCGAAGCGGTGCTGTTCATCGATGACTACCAGGCCAAGCGAGTGGAACTCCACGTCACTCTGAAAGAGTGCATGTGTGCCGATAATCAGGCGTATTTCACCGCTGGCGATCTGCTCGAGGCGCTGCGAACGCGCCTTGCCCTTGTGGCTGCCCGACAGCGATACAAGCGCTACACCCAGTGGTTCCAGCCACTGCCGCAGGCTGTTGAGATGCTGCTCTGCAAGCAACTCGGTCGGCGCCATGATCACAGTCTGATAGCCGCTGCTGATTGCCTGCAGTGCTGCCAGGGCGGCAACAATGGTCTTGCCGGAGCCGACATCCCCCTGCACCAGGCGCTGCATCGGATGCGGTTGCATCATGTCGTTGATGATCTCGTCGAGCACGCGCTGTTGGGCGGCAGTTAAAGAGAAAGGCAAATTGATCAGTAACTGATCAGCAAGAGGGGCCTGTGTGTCGATGGCAGGCGCATTATGCCGGCGCTGCTGTTGGCGCATCTGCAGCAGGCTTAGCTGATGGGCGAGAAGTTCTTCGAAGACCAGGCGCTGCTGTGCAGGATGCGCCCCCTCCTGCAGATCCTCCAGCGAGATGTC
This sequence comes from Gammaproteobacteria bacterium, assembly GCA_030625445.1. Lineage (GTDB taxonomy): Bacteria > Pseudomonadota > Gammaproteobacteria > Chromatiales > Chromatiaceae > Sva-25. Next base: position 3,191 of record DAOUQU010000156.1, on the reverse strand, counting down.
TGGAGGCGGGCGATGCAGCAGTTGCAATGCCCGGGCTAGCGGCTGTGACAGCAGGGGGTCGAGAGATGACGGCAGACATTCAGTTAACAGGGCACCCTCCTCGAGCAGCGCCAGAGCCTGCTTCGTCAATTCAAGCCAGGTGCGCTGCTGCAGCCCTTCGGTGGAGGGGTAAACAGGGGTCAGGGTATCGTCAACCTGAATCTCCTGATCATCCTTGAGCAGGGTGTACTCGGGATGCACGATCTCGTAGCTGGCAGGCCCGCTGCGGATCTCTCCGAAGCAGCGCAGCCGCACGCCGTGGCGAAAGGACTCTTTTTGCGCATTGGAGAAGTAGAAAAAACGCAGCACCAGTGTGCCGCTGCCGTCGCTGACTTGCACCAGCAGGGAGCGGCGTCGTCCAAAACGAATCTGGGCATGATCGACACTCGCCTCGATCACCACATGCTCGCCGGGGCGAACAGCGCCAAGCGGGTAGACCCGGGTGCGATCCTGGTAACGCAGCGGCAGGTGAAAAAGAATATCCTGGACGCTTTCGATGCCAAGCCCAGCAAGACGCTCGGCAATGCGCGGCCCGACGCCTTTCAGCGTGGTCACCGACAACTCCTGCAGTGATTGTGAATTAGCCGCCGTCAATCTCCTGTACTTGAAAAAATCTGTTAGCTTGCGTTGATAGAGAGCTATGATAGCGCATCCATCATGACGCCTGCGGGCTGATCTGATAGTATTTTCTGCATTGCGCCAGCAGAGAAATTAACGGGATTAGAGATGATGAAGAACCACCAGCAACAGCTGCACTTCCAAACGCGCGGACGCGGTACAGCAAATATCACAACAGAGATCGCTACCGTAGTGGCGGAGTCAGGGGTTGACAGCGGCTTGTGCCATGTTTTTATTCATCACACCAGCGCTTCGTTGATCCTGTGTGAAAATGCCGACCCGGATGTGCGCAGGGATCTGGAGACTTTTATGCTGCGGCTGGCGCCGGATGGCGATCCCATGTTCATCCATGTGGATGAAGGAGCGGATGATATGCCGGCGCATGTGCGCTCGATTCTGACCGGTATGGATTTAACGCTTCCGGTGACTCAGGGACGTCTGGCGCTTGGAACCTGGCAGGGGGTCTATCTGTGGGAGCACCGCCACCGTCCCCACCAGAGGCGGGTGACGGTCACGGTTCAGGGGTAAGAAAAGCGTTACTTTGGCTTCATGCTGTCGAGGCCGGCGGTAAAGCCGGAGAGAGAGATTGGCGCATTGATCTGTTTACCATCAGGGCCTAGAAATGTAACAATCAGTTTATTCCCTTTTTTCAGGCGCTCTGTGAACTCCTTGTCGAGTTGCGCGCCGGCCTGGCACCCTTGTGGCAGACAGGTCGTGACTGGCACCTTGGCTGCTTTGCCCTCGCCAACTGTGAGTTGAATGCCCGGTGGCAGGATGATTCCAAGTGGCAGGGTGATGATCAAGACCGCATCTTTCTTGCCGGGAACATAGCCGGCAGCGACTTTCAGCATAGGCTGATTGATCTCTGTATTAGTGAGCGTCTGCGAAATTTGGCAGAGTTCGATCTCCTTACCCTCGGGACCCTTGAGTTTTTCACACTCTTTGATCCAGTCCTTGAATTGTACGGCTCCCTCCGGAAGTTTTTGCTCTGCAGCTTTCTCCGCGGCAGGAGCTGCAGCTTCGGTTTTCTCCTTCGGCGCAGCCTCTTCAGCAAATGCAGCGCCACTGGTGATGAGAAGAAGAGCCGCCAGGCCCGAAATAACGTTGTTTAGCATCTATATTGCTCCATTGTGTCAATTGAGGGCGATTTTTTAGCCCTGGATAATAATTTTGAAGTTTACGAAAAACGGCTGAGATTATATCACTATCACCCGAGCAGGGCGGCAACGATATTTCGCTCTCTTTGCCTGATTGATGCCACGCTCTCCTGCGGCAGCGGGCCATTCACGCAGCTCTCGTCAAGAAGCTGCCGGACATTCTTATTTGAACTCTCGTTTTGAGCGAGCCCGCCAGTCATCGCAGTGGAGAGATGCGTGAGCTGCCATTCACGGCGCTGCTCATGGAAGGCCTCGGGAGAGTCGATATCGAGGAGCACTTCCATTTCGAGACACAACCGCAGGCTGGTTTGCAGGTTGTCACCGCAGCGGGCGCACAGCTGCTCGATGGCATCACTGCCACTCGATGATGCTTCCATGATGTGTTGATAACGTCCCTGCATGCGCGATTCAATCGCTGCCTGCAGTGCGGGCAGTGCAGACCACTGCTCATGCAGGGTGCTGCTATCTGCATCCTGGCTGCACAGCTGCTGCTCCATCTGATCGCAAAGGTCAGCTTTTTGCAGCAGCAGTTCAAGATGGAGGCGCTCGTGCCGGATGGAAGCCGCAGTTTCAGCTTCATCAAATGCGCTGGTGAGTTGAGTGAATTTCTGCTGCAGTGATTTGTATTGCTGGCGGGTAGCCGGACCGATGGTTTTCCATTCATCGATGAGTTGATCACGCTCGCTGCGAGCCTCAGACCAGTTTTCATGTTCAGTGGTGATCAGCTGCTGCAGCTTTTCACAGATCGCTGTTTTGGCAGATGTATTTGCCTCCTGCTCCTGTTGTTCGCTTTCATGTATCGCGGTGCGGCGCGCAAAAACAGCATCGGTTGCCGCTTTAAACTCTCTCCATAGCCGCTGTTCCACATGTTTATTGGCGCTGACGAGAGGCCTCCAGCTTGCCTGTGCACTCTTGGTTTGCTGAATGGCTGTATCGATATCAGGCTCCTCTGCAAGCCGCTGTACCTGTTTGATGAGCCGCTCACGGCGCAGCTTTTCAGATTCGCGTACCTCCCCAAGCTGCTCCTCAAAGGGTTTGACGGCATCGATAAAGCGCTGATTGAGCGTTTTCCAGGCCTTGGAGTCGACTCCCCCCAGCTCGCGCCACTGCTTTCGCGCCTCCTGTATGCGTTTGTCAATCACCGGCCAGTCGGGAGTGGACCAGTCAACTTGCGCATGCTCTTTGATGAGCAGGTCACAGAATTCGGCGCGCTGCTGCGCGGCTTGCTGCTGCTCTTGTTGATGCCGCTGCTGATCAGCAATGACGGGGCTATATGCCTGTTCGGCGATCTCATTAAATTTGTTCCAGATGGCCTCCGGAGCAGGGCCGCCTTTGCGATCCAGCTGGCGCCACTTGTTTCTGAGGTCACGCACATTG
>DAOUQU010000461.1 GCA_030625445.1 Gammaproteobacteria bacterium | reverse complement strand
ACTCCTCAGGCATACGCACAAAGAGTTCCAGGTAACGATGATTCACCGAGCGCATCTCCCATACCAGCACCCCGCTTTCGAGTTGCCTGTCGATGCGTGCAAAGGAGGTCATGCTTGCTGTCATTTTTCGATCCTGAAGCTATCCATTGATGTGCGTATAATAACCTGATTCAACACTCGACGGAGAACATCTTGAACAGACCCAGCAACCGCCAGCCCGATGAATTACGCCCCATCACCATCACCCGCAACTACACCAAACATGCAGAGGGCTCGGTGCTGATCGAGTGCGGCGACACCAGAGTGTTGTGCACCGCCAGCGTCGGAGAGCGCGTACCACCCTGGTTGAAGGGACAGGGACGCGGCTGGGTGACTGCTGAATACGGCATGTTACCCCGCTCCACCACTGAGCGCATGCGCCGTGAGGCGGCAAGCGGCAAACAGGGGGGGCGCACCATGGAGATACAGCGCCTGATCGGACGTTCTCTGCGCGCCGCGATTGACCTCGAAGCACTTGGAGAACGTGTCATCACGCTTGACTGCGATGTTATCCAGGCCGACGGCGGCACCAGGACCTCCTCCATTTCAGGCGCATGGGTCGCCCTCAGTGACGCCATTCAGGGATTGCTCGATGCAGGTACGCTGGAGAAGTCTCCGCTGCTCTCCCCTGTCGCCTCGATCTCTGTCGGTATCTACCAGGGTCTACCCATCCTTGATCTTGACTATGCGGAAGACTCCAGTGCCGACACCGACATGAATATCGTCATGAATGCCGAGGGGCACTTCATCGAAATTCAGGGAACGGCAGAGGCGGCCCCCTTCTCCGATGAAGAGATGAGCGCCATGTTGAAACTGGCGCACAAGGGAATTCGGGAGATCAATGAGATACAGCAGCGGGCGATTTCATAGAGCTGAGGAGAGTCTTTCGCGGTCAGACGACCGCTCCTACAAAGATGTTCCGCATCCTGCATGTAGGAGTGGTCTTCTGACCACGATGGATATGCGATAGTAATTTTTTACCTGCGGCTGAGATCATGCACGGCTTCGATGAAAGCCGCTGCATGCTCCGGTGGAATCTCGGGATGAATCCCGTGTCCGAGGTTGAAGACATGCCCCGGGCCTTCGCCAAAGCTGTCGAGGATCCCGGCAACCT
>DAOUQU010000148.1 GCA_030625445.1 Gammaproteobacteria bacterium | reverse complement strand
CAACCCAAAGCAAAAATACCCACGGGCGATGCTATTCGGAGTTAGAAATCTGAATGGACGGAGTGTTGTACTGGCTGCGTATTCAAATACCTCGTCTACACTACGCATTGTAAACCATAGGGTCGCTGACGATTGCCGGAGCACTCGCCAGCATTGTCCACGGAACAAAAGAGTTATTTTATCAATGGCATGAACTGCTCTTTCCTGATGACCATCAATGGTTTTTTTATTATCAGGGTTCATTGATGACGACGATGAAGGCACCAGTTATATTGCAGTATTAATCATGGTTACGGCGTTAGGTGTCTTCTCGTTGTTATGGTGGTTTTTAGAACGCTTCCTGATTACTCAAGAGCCGGGCTATTGATCAACAGGAGGGAGTAGCAGGCTATAATCCTCATTCAAACGACCTGTAACATCTCGCAATATTTTCAGGATTGATGTGCTGCCCCTTCCATTGCCACTATCGAATAAGATGATGTGTGACGACAACAAAAACTGCTGGATCTACAAGAGCATTCGCAAAGAGGAGATGTACCTCTACCTCTCCGCAGAGAATGCATTTGACACTCTACCGGAGGAGTTGCTCAGCAACTTTGGAACACCCGTTTTCGTTCTCTCCATGGAACTCACTGCCACACGCAAACTCGCTCGCGTAGATACCGGCAAGGTTATCTCTGCCCTGCAACAGGAGGGATACTTTCTGCAGATGCCGCCTGACCTGAAACCCAATCTCTATTTTGGAGATTAGCCTGGGTCAAACCCGCCCATCACCACGCACCAACTCATCCATCTGCAGCATCGCCTGTTGCCAGGCTTTGCCCCGGTTGCCGCCAGAGACCATCACCTCCATCAATGCGTATGCGAGATGGCGATGCTCCGAAGACAAATCTCTGAGTTTATTGAGCTTGAAGAGGCACCCGGCCTGTTCATAGTTGATGGTGTTCGCCAAGGCATAGAGGATCAACGCACTCCCTGATTGGGGTGACTTTTGTATACACTCTATGACTGCCTGCAGCGTGTGTGAATGCTCTTGCATCTCTGAAAGCCGGTTACCTGCGCCAGGATTCTTTTCGTGGGATTTCATGGAATTAAATAATTAGCAAAAAATATGATACTCTTTTGAGTTCTATGCAGTTCGTAATTCTCGGGAGAACACAATGCAGCTTCAACAAACCTTACTGGCGTCGACTGTCGTCGCAATTCTATCAGTCGCTCCATCCATGGCTGCAGCAGAAAACTGCTCGGCCTCACTCATGACGGATGAGGAACGCGCAGCACATAAAACAAAAATGCAGACCATGTCTGCAGAAGAGTGGAACACTTACCGCAACGAACAATACAAAGTTTACCTGCAGCGCGCACAGAAAATCGGTTGTAATATACCAGCAATCCCCCCCTGGCAGACAGCCGGGTCATCAGCGCCTGAGGCAGTCGCCGTTGATTCTGCAACACAGAAAGCTGCAGCAACTGCAGATGCGACTCCTGCCGCCACTCCAGCTGCAGCAGTCGAAGATCTGCGCAAACAGGCCCAAGCGCAGCAGCAGGCTGCACAAAAGGCAGCCGCAGAGAGACGCGCTGTAATGCAGAAACGCATGCAGACAGCGCAGCAACAACCGACTGCTCAACAACCGGAATCGACTCCTGCTGCTGCCGCAACAGAGACATCCACTCTTCCAGCCGATGATACGCACAAGGCCGCTGAAGAGCGCCGTCAGGTGGCAATGAAAGAGATGGAGCAGCGCCGTAAAGCGGCAGATGCACGTCGTCAGGCAATGCAGCAAGAGATGGAGCAGCGTCGCAAAGTAGCCCAGGAACGCTATGAAGCCGCCAAAAAACAACACGAGGAGAAGCAGGCGCAACAAACTGCTGACAAGAGTCAAGCCATGCCAACTCCGCAGGTCGATACAGCCAAAATGCGTCAGGAAGCTGATGCTCGCCGCCAGGCAGCAATGAAAGAGATGAGCGAAAAACGCGCCGAAATGGAAAAGCAACAGGCCGGGGCTGAGGCAGCTCTGCAAGCTGATATTGCTAAACAACGCAAGGATGCCGATGAGCGCTTCAAGGCTGCAGCTGAAGAGATGGAGCAGCGACGTAAAGAAGCCGATGCCCGCCACCAGGCAGCAGTGAAAGAGATGCATAAGATGGATGCCGAATCCCGGCAACCGCAAACCACACCAGCTGGCGCTGAAGCAGCAACCGCTGCTGCAGACAAACCTCAACAGGCTGCGGCCAAAACAGGTGAAGCAAAAGAGGCGGCTGTCGATCAGAGCGGAACGCAAGCTCGCGCACCTCTGCAGGCGCGCCCTGAAATGAGCAGGGAGGAGTGGCTGAAGCAGATTGAAGCCCGTCGGCAGGCAAAAATGGAGCGCAGAAAAGCCAGGCGAGCTGAAATACAAAAGCGTTCTCAGGATCAGCGTATACCTGCGCGCACCGGCGCACAAATGCCAACAGCCGAGCAGCAACAGCACTACGAGAAGAGACGCCAGGAGAAGCAACAGCGCCGGGCACTGCAGCAGAAACGTCGCCAGCAGCATAGAGATGAGATGCAAAAACGCATGGACAGCGCCATCGATAATCTGCCGGCAGCGCCAATGGACGCCGAGCCATCAGTGCCGGCTATGCGCCAGCAGCAACGCCGCCCTGCCCCAAGGCCCCCACAGGGCTATGCACGCAGAGCTGATGCACCTTATGGTTATAAGAAAGCTCCCACTCAATATAGAGACCCATCTGCTCAACCGCGTGAATATAATGCCAGACCCCCTATGCCTTATGGCAACGAATATCCGCGATAGATCAGGACAGCTCTGAACAAAAAAACACCGGGATAATCCCGGCGTTTTTTTGTATGGAAAGCTCCCGGACTGCAGAATGTTCAATAACTATTTCACTCCCTCCATCAGATCGCGGATTCGCTTGACATAGCGGCGCGTCTCCTTTGGAGAGAAGGATGAAACCTGATCCCAGGTTTCAATTTTCGAGTGCACCTTGTTCGCCTTTTTATAGGCTTTTCTCACTCCGCCATAACCGGCATTGTAACTGCCTAAGGCAAATGCCAGGCGCTCATGGCTGGAGAAGTTTTTCTTCCCCCAGTTCTTATACATCTGGCGATCATAGTAGATGCCTGCTGCAATATTCCAGCGTGGCGTTTTGATACTCAGCAGGTGCGGATTGCTACGCTTGATCTCTTTAAAGGTTGAGGGAAGAATCTGCATGACCCCCACTGCCCCCGTCCTACTTTTGGCTTCCGGTTTCAGATTCGACTCCGCGATCCCCTGGGCTTTGAACCAGCGCCAGTCGAAATTGGGCCCGAAATAGCGCTTGGAGTATTTCCGGAAATGGTGGTCATATTTGCTGCCCCACTTTTTATCCGACAGAGGGGGATCCTTGATTGCAGCCAGTGCAACTACTGGAATACACAGCATCAAGAGCCACAGCATGCGAGGCATCTCAGTTCAACCCAAGCCCGACAACAAGCCCCAGCGCTGTACCGATACCGATGAACATCCCCATGATCATCAGGCCGACGGCCACATTACCTTCCTGCAACTGCTCCGGAATACTGAAACTGACAAGATGGCTGAAGAGCTTGCAGCCCGTCCACATAAAAAACAGCGTCAGCACACCGCCAAAGAAGACATACAGCAGATTAAGAACAACTGGATCAAGCGAGTCTGTCATTATTTTCCTCCGGGAAATTATTATTCATTCGCTCGCGGCAACCTGGGAACAGAGTGACTCATCAAGTCGCCTCACTTCTCCCGCAAAGACCTCCTCCGCTCATTACCACTATTACCAAGCATAGGTCAGTACTGGCCAGCTATCAAGTTTAGGGCTTTCAGCACACTACTTCCCGTGCAGATAATCCTCATCACTGAAGGTAAACACCCACGCCGGTTTGAGTATCACCAGGATAGTGATGATCCAGCCATTGAGCATCGCTTCGGGAAAAAACATCAGCGGAATCCATGGATAGTAGTTATATGCCAGGGTTTCCGGGGCTATGTGTGCGGCATAGAGCAACACCAGTGAAGCTGTATAAGCCGCAATCATTGCGATCAATCCAGCTGCCATGAATCCATTCAACAGCACATAGATAAAGAAATTACGCGGCAGCCAGGCGCGCGCCAGCAACAGCAGGATCCAGGTGAGAGATGCCGGCAACAAGATGGCAACCAGCGCCGTTGGGAAATAACCACTCCAGTCGCCGAAGCCGTAGAGAGTAACCCCCGCCAGGACCAGGCTGCCGCCCAGTACTGCAAAACACCAGCCAACCATCAATGTCAACACTGTCATTGCGATCAGATGAAACGCCACCCCGGCCATCATCTCTACACGCATAGACCAGAGAAGCATTAATAGCGCCAGGGATCCAAACAGGAGCGAGGAATTACTGCCGTCAAGCAGTTTGCGCCATGGCGCATGACGTACTGCAGCAAGTGCGACCGCTGCGTAGACGATGCCGCAGGCCACCACAAAATCCGCGCCAAACAGCTCACCGGAGAGTTGCATTAGAGAGCCTCTGAATAAGTTGACCCGAGCTTCATTAGCGGAAAAGGTTCTCCACACCCTCCATGGAGCACTTCAGCCCCGCCAACTGACACCCCTGCACAAGCGCTGCCATCGGACTCTCTCCCTGTGCAAGCGCATGAATCACTGCTGCATTAAACACATCGCCTGCCGCAACACTATCAACAACCGTGGAAAGCCTGACTGCCGGAGCATGCAGCAGCTCCCCTTGCCGGTCGAACGCCCATGCGCCCTGATCACCCCAGGCACAAAACAGCAACGGCCGCTGCTCACCCAACTGCTGTGCCACTCCCTTCAACAGAGACTCCGCATTGCCGCATCCCACT
>DAOUQU010000450.1 GCA_030625445.1 Gammaproteobacteria bacterium | reverse complement strand
CTTTCCAGCCATGTGCGCACAAAAAAGCAGATAATCCGCCTGCACCGGATCCACACGCTCCCGCCCGCGATACCATAACAGCGCCGCGATCAGAGAGATCATCACCAGCATTGACGCGACGATAGCGACGGCTGCGCCTTTTGCAAAACCGAGGCCAAGCAGATCCATGATGCGCCCCTGCTTCTGCTTCGAATATCCCAAAACCCAACGATGCCATGATGCATTGACAGCGTCACTCCCCAGGCGAAACTGCCGCGCCAGCTTTTTTAAAAAACCGGAGTCCGACAAAGTAAATTGAATGGGTGAACCGAGGATGCCCGCATCATCAAAATCAATGTCAAAAGGACGTTCGACCCGTTCCGGCGCAACCGCTGCAGTGGGATCTATGCGCACCCACCCCTCCCCGCTGAGCCAAACCTCCGCCCAGGCATGGGCATCAGACTGGCGTACGATCAGGTGCCCACCCAGCGGATTGATCTCGCCGCCCTGGTAGCCTGTCACCAGCCGCGAAGGAATGCCTGCGACACGCATCATGGTGACAAAACTGCTGGCATAGTGCTCACAAAACCCCCTGCGGCTCTCAAACAGAAATTCGTCCACCGGATTATCCTCCAGTAGAGGCGGATAGAGCGTGTAGTAGAAAGGCTGCTCCCGGAAATAGCGCAGCGCCTGATTGACGATGGCAGCGTGACCGGCGTCATCCTTCGCATCACGCTGCCAGAGTTGTACAAGCTGCTTCATTCTGGATGTGACATTAGCAGGCAACTGCAAGGCGCGCCGACGTTCATCTTCTGAGAGATTGCCTGTGTTGTAATGCAGATATGAGCGCATCTCATAACGCAAACGCCGGGTAACCGGCTTGTCGGCAATGAGTTCAAAACCAGGCTTCAGGCTTGCCTTTGGCGGTGGCGTTTGAGGAAGATCCAGTGCCAGCAGCCACATGCCGCCGCCGGGTTCCAGGGTAACGCTGTAGTCAACCGGCTCGCCCATAGCGGTGTAATCCACCCCTCCCTGCGACAGAGGTTCACCCCGGAACCAGCTTATTCCATCACTCTCCCACATCACCGGCCCCCGCCAGTAGCGCAGTTGGGGAGCTGGAACAGCCTCCTTGAAATCCACCCGGAACGCCACAGCCCGGGAACGGATCAACTCACTGATACTGCCGGGGAGAGAGTGTCACTGAGGCCAGTCACACCGCGCTGCTGATCGAGTCCAAGACTCCACAGCGGGGCTGACAGGCGCGGGAAAAAGAGAAACAGCGCTACCATGATCGGCACACCCTGCAGCAGAAGTGAGAGTGACAGC
>DAOUQU010000164.1 GCA_030625445.1 Gammaproteobacteria bacterium | reverse complement strand
ATGATGAAATTATTCAGGAGAGGTACCGAAGTGGCCATAACGGCGCGGATTCGAAATCCGTTGGGGGCGTAAGTCCCACGTGGGTTCGAACCCCACCCTCTCCGCCATAATGCAGTATTCAGCTGGTTCCCAAGCTCCAGCTCCGTCTGGTTCCCAAGCTCCAGCTTGGGAACCCACCCCGCGAAGCTCCAGCTTCGATTTCAGGTTTTATGAATCGCCACGTATATAACAGCATCAACATCGATCATCCGAGAGATTCGAAACCCGTCATTTCGGCATGTATTTAGCCGGAATCAACGGCAACTCTGAATTAACTATTATCAGAAACAGAGGCAATAACCATGTCGAAAAAAGATAAAAAACTCAGCGATAAAAAATATGAACAGGAGTTGTATGAACTTCAGGTGGAGTTATGCAAGCTTCAGGAGTGGGTCAAACAAACAGGCCAGAGAATAATTATTATATTTGAAGGCCGTGACGCGGCAGGGAAGGGCGGGGTTATTAAACGCATCCTCGAAAAGGTCAGCCCGCGAATTTTCCAGGTCAATGCACTGCCGGCGCCGACTGAGCGCCAAAAATCGCAAATGTATTATCAGCGTTATATCGAGCGATTTCCTGCTGCCGGCGAAATCATAATATTTGATCGCAGCTGGTATAACCGCGCCGGTGTCGAGCGTGTCATGGGGTTTTGCTCAGACGAAGAGTACCAGCGTTTTCTGAAACGCACACCAGCTATTGAACAGGCGATTGTTGATGATGGCATTATCCTGCTCAAATACTGGTTCGAAGTGAGTCAGGAGGTTCAGGCCGGGCGTTTTCAGAAGCGTATCGATGACCCGTGTAAACAGTGGAAGCTCAGCCCTATGGATGTGACGGCGCAGCAAAAGTGGGATGAGTATAGTGAAGCAAAGGATAAAATGTTTCTGGCTACAGACAGCAAACACGCCCCCTGGTTTGTGGTCAATTCAGATGACAAAAAAACCGCCCGCCTAAACTGTATTTCCCACCTGCTCAGTCAGATTCCTTATGAGGATATGCCCTTTACCAAGCCTGAAATTAAAAAAAGCAAGGGTCAAACATACAATCCCATCGACTATGAATACAATGTTGTTCCTGAGAAATATTGATTGAAATAGTTTGTTATTGCTATTTTTCAGGGGTCCACAGTGTGGGCTCCATGTCTCACCATACAGCGTTGGCGGGTGATATAGGCTTGCTGCAGGTAGATGTTCTTCACCCGCAAAATGCAAATTCCTATCTCTTCCCTTGATCTTTGACAATGATCGATCTCATCCAGGGGTGCTGCAGCCTGTCACACCCGAGCGGTTAAGTTGTTGTGCCTCATCCCTAACCGATATAGATTCCGGCTAAAAACATGCCGGAATGACGGAGTTTTGCAAGAGGTTCTACAATTATTGCTTCTGTTGGGATTTCGGGGCTGTGGCGGGATGTTCGCCGAGTATGAAACCTTTAGCGCTCTTGTGTTTTCCATACAGGCTGAACTTGCTTGCATGGAATTTTTTGGCGGTCTGCTGTAGATCACCGGCAAATCTTGGGTCTTGTGGACGCTCATGGGAGTTCATATAGGCCGCAACATCCCAGGCCTCCTGATCGCTAAGCGATTCGCGCAATCCCAGCGGCATATTGTGTTTGATGAAGGCGGCAGCGGTATCGATTTTGTGCATGCCGGCCCCCCAGTTGTAGGACTCTGCACCCCACAGTGGAGGAAACAGAGTGTGGCCGTCGGCGTCGGTAACACCGGCCCCGTTCTTCCCGTGACACAGCGCGCATTTTGCTGCATAGACGGCTGCGCCGCGCTGTGGATCAAAGCCCTGTTTTGTCTCTTCCAAACGCTGATAACCCCGGCCGGGCAGATGCGTGTCTCCGGTCGGAGCACCCTTTGCCAGCCAGAAGCTGTAGGCTGTCAGTGAGACCATTGTCTCGCTGTCTGCAGCGGGAACTCCTCCGGCGCTGGATGCCTGCGCGTTCATCGAGTAGGTGAAGCAACCCTGGATGCGCTCGATGAAGGTGTTGACTTTTCCTGTCTTGGATCGATACGCGGGATAATCCACCCAGGCGGCCCACAGAGGCGCCGATAGCGCCAGGCGTCCGGCATCGATATGACAGTTGCCGCAGGCCTGGTCGTTGCCGACATAGCGTGAAGAGACCGCGTGGGTATTGGTGTCCTGGAAGATTGCCTGGCCCTGGCGTACGGCGTCACCGAAAGGGGTCTCTGCTATAGCGTCGCGTAACGGCGACTGGAAATAGCCGCTCTCTCCCGGCTTGCGGCCCGCTGGCGGAGCGCCCTGTTGATGAACATCACCGGAGTGGACATCATCGGCCTTCTCTTTGGGTGTGTCGATAAATACGGCAGCGGTGTTATGCGCAGGGATCGGTTTGGCTCCAGCCTGCGCCGCATAGTAGGCAGCGACAGCGTCGATCTCCTTCTCAGTCAGTTGATCTGCGATGCTTTTCATCAGGCCCAGAGGATCGTTAGATCTCGCCCCGGCTTTCCATGCCAGAAGTTGCGCCTTGATATAGCCGGCATGCTGTGCGGTGATCCCGGGAAAAAAGGCGCCGATACCGTTGCCATCCGCTGCATGACACTGGGCGCAGGCTGGCAGCGTGCGTCCGCTCCAGTCGCCCCACTGAACGAGATCGTTCGCAATTTTTTCAGTGTCGCCGGAGGGGGGCTGAGCCGCAGGCGCCGGTATTGGCATCGCGGCATAATAGGCCGAGACCGCTTCGATATCCTTGTCGCTCAGGTTCTTCGCCATCGGCATCATGACAGGATTGCTGCGTGCGCCGGCGCGAAAATTTTTCAGCTGCCTGGCGATGTAGCCGGCATTCATTCCGGCGATCCGCGGATAAGCTGTCGGCGCCATCCCGGCGCCGTCAGGGCCATGGCAACTCATGCAGGGTGCAACACCTTTCTCAGGGATCCCCTGATTGGCGACACTGCTGCCGGGGGTTGTGTCAGCCCAGCTTGAAGCTGAAACCATCAGAAGCGTGAGTGTGATACATCGAGAAAATCGAAACGGCATGTGAAAGCCCTCTTGAACAAACAGAGTTCGTGAAAAGTTAAAATTTAGGTAAGGGATGAGGCATTTATTAAAATACCAGCTTCGCATACTCTCGTTCCCATGCTCCAGCGTGGGAATGCATATTAGATTTACGTATGGGTTACCACGCAGGAGCGTGGGAACCAGTACTCTGGTACTTCAATTATTGCCAAATCCCTAACTATTCAGCATCTTGTCAAATGAGCTAATAAGTCGCTGCAATTGAGTGTATCTAAAGGAAACGTCTGAGGCATGGATGCCGAAACGAGCCTACAGGGATGTATTTACGGCGTTTTCCGGTAGATATGCCCAATTGCAGCGACGATCTCACAGTGTTCTGAATAGTTACAAATTTAGATAATAAAATTTTTCACAATTATAGATGCAACTCAAGCAATGTCCAATGCATTGATTGGCTGTATATGATGTCTTTGTTCACCTCTCTGCAATTGACCACCTGGCCAGGGAAATACAGTATCATCATACAATGCAAAGCCTTGTAGAGATATTCATCCCCCTGCTGATTATCCTGATGATGTCGGTAGTGGGCTTAGAGCTGACGCCGGATGATTTTCGCCGCGTGCGGCAATTCCCTAAACTCGTTATTGCGGGTAGCGCAGGGCAGCTGCTGCTTCTGCCGACGATTGGTATTGCCGTTGCCTGGGCTCTCGAACCAACACCCACGATCATTGCCGGCATGATCCTGGTTGCAGCCTGTTCCGGTGGCGCCATTTCAAACTATTATGTTTACATGGCGCGAGCCAATGTGGCGCTGTCAGTAACCCTGACCGCAGTTTCCACCCTATTAAGTTTTATCACTTTACCAATGATAGCTGCTGCAGGTTTCTGGCTGTTGCTCACAGAGGGTGAACGCATCGATGTGCCGGTTGCCTTGATGATCAGCCAACTGTTCCTGCTCCTGCTGCTGCCGATAGCAGCAGGTATGTGGATCAGACGCCATTGGCCGCAATGGGTTGCCAGGCGAGCCAAATCCCTCAGGCGGTTCAGTATCCTGGCTCTGGCATTGATCATCCTGTTCGTGATCTGGGAGCAGACGGACAGCCTGGTATCCCACTTTAAGGAGCTGGCATTAAGCGCGTCAATTTATACGCTGCTGACCATGGCCGCTGGCTGGGGAGCTAGCGCTGCTTTGAAGGCCAATCCTGCGGATAGATTCACTTTGATGGTCGAGTTCAGCGTACGCAACCTGGCAATAGTGACAATTGTTGGCGCAACCTTGCTTGGCAATACGGAGCTGGTTGTATTCGCTGCTGCTTTTTTCCTCATCCAGGCGCCGTTTATGTTGGC
>DAOUQU010000421.1 GCA_030625445.1 Gammaproteobacteria bacterium | reverse complement strand
GTCGCCAGTCCAAAGGCGCAGGGACAGGTGATAATCAATACAGCAGTCGCCGCCATCAGCGCCTTGTCGAAATCCGTTTGCAGCCACAGGAAAAAAGTCGCCGTGGCGACGCCCAGGGTAATAGCAACAAACCACGGCACGATCTGGTCGGCAATACACTGAATCGGCGCCTTGCTCGCCTGCGCCTCCTCGACCAGGCGAATAATACGCCCCAGCGCGGTATCCTTGAGAAGACTCTCGACACGCAGGTGCAGCACCCCCTGGATATTGATGGTACCTGCTGAAAGTTGATCCCCCGTGTACTTACTCACCGGTTGTGACTCTCCGCTGAGCATCGCCTCATCGACGCTGCTGCTGCCCTGTATGACCACGCCGTCGACCGGTATTCGCTCTCCCGGTTTGACCAGCACCTCATCATCAATTTTGACCGTGCGGATCGGCACGATGTGCTCCTCTGCATCACGCATCACCGTGGCGACTCTTGGCTGCAGATCCAGCAGCCTCTGCGTGGAAGCGACAGCCTGGCGCTTGGAGATCGCCTCGAGATAGCGCCCGACCAGGATGACAAACAGGAAGTTGACCACCGTATCGTAGTAGACATCTCCGGCGGGATCACCCGAGAGCGTCACATAGAGCGAGTAGAGGTAGGTGATGGCAGCGCCGATGGCGATTGGCAGGTCCATGCCCAGATGAAAATGGCGCAAACCGCTCCACGCCCCTCTGAAAAAAGGCCAGCCCGAATAGAGCAGCGTCGGTGTGGCCAGGGCGAAGCCAACCCAGTGGAACATGGTGCGGAACTCCCCCTTGTCAGCGCCGGAATAGAGCGCGATGGAGATCCACATCAGGTTCATCATGGCAAAACCGGCAAAGGCCATGCGATATAGCAGTTGACGGTTGCTCCTGTTCAGACTGCCTTCGGCCGTCTCCGGATCGTAGGGAACAGCCGCATAGCCGATTTCTCCCAGACGCTGAAGAATTCGCGACAGCTTGATGACGTTGTTGTCCCACTTGAGATGCAGTCGCCTTGCAGTGAGGTTGGCGTGCGCCTCGACGACGCCGGGCATCGCACGCAGGCTGTGCTCGATCAGCCAGATGCAGGCTGCGCAGTGAATCCCCTCGACCAGCAGATGAATATCACGCTGCTCTCCGAGTGAGTCGACAAATTCGCCCTGCACCTCGTCGATATCATAGAGAGCCAGATCTTTGGGAGGTTCGGGTGGCGGCGCCAATTGCACGCCTTCGGGGGTGCGCCTGTAGAATCCGTCAAGCCCTGCTGCAAAAATGGTTTCGCACACCGCCTTGCAGCCGTGGCAGCAGAAGTGGCGTTGAGCGCCATCGACCTCTGCCATCACGCGCTCCCCCGCCGGGATCGGCAGTGAACAGTGAAAACATTGGTCGTGCTGCTGTCCCACTACTCTTCGGCAAATATGTTTTGCACCGTGTTGTGCTCGATATTACCGACACCTGTGGTTGCCGCGACATAGGTATCCCACACGCCCTTGAGCGGGAAAGTGATCTCCGCCTGGTAATGCCCGGGTTCCACCTTTGTCATCACCACTGAAAAATCCTGTTTGGCATC
>DAOUQU010000158.1 GCA_030625445.1 Gammaproteobacteria bacterium | reverse complement strand
CTTTGTCTTCAACGAACCCTCAGCCGCTGCGCTACAATACACCATCGAAAGGGCGATTGCCTGCTATCAGGATGGCGACTGCTGGAAGCAGATTGTACGCACAGGCATGCAGCAGGACTTCAGCTGGACTAAGAGCGCCGCTAGCTATCTCGCCCTCTATCAGCAAGATTAACAACAAACCTAAAACATATGTAACTATTCAGCACACTGTGAGATCGTCACTGCAATTGGGTGTATCTAAAGGAAACGTCTGAGGCAGGGATGCCGAAACGAGCCTACATGGATGTATTTACGGCGTTTTCCGGTAGATATGCCCAATTGCAGTGACTTATTTGCTAGTTTTAGAATATGCTGATTAGTTACAAACTTAAAACCTAACACCTAAAACTTAAAACTTCGCCTCATGAATAAAAAAATCAATACCGATCAATGCAACCCCTCCGATATCCGTGAACTGCCGGTAGATCCGGACTCTCTGAAAAAGGATTTCGATCACACCCTGATTTACCATCTTGGGCGTTTTCTTGGCTGCAACCCCTACTATCTCTATGAGACGCTCTCTCTGGTGATTCGCAAACGGGTGATGACAGACTGGCGCAACACCTGGCTGCAACATAAAAAAAAGGGCGTCAGACGGGCCTACTATATGTCACTGGAGTTCCTCATTGGTCGCTCACTGGGCAATCATCTGCTGAATCTCGGCATCGAGAAAGAGACCGCAGAGGCGATGCAGAGTGTCACCAACGAACTTGAACGCATCCTTGAACTGGAACCGGACGCCGGTCTCGGCAACGGCGGCCTCGGTCGTCTTGCAGCATGCTTTATGGACAGCTGCGCAAGCCTGCGGCTGCCGGTAACCGGCTATGGGATTCGTTATGAATACGGCATGTTTCGTCAAATCATCGAGGATGGCCGTCAGCTGGAGGAGCCTGACCACTGGCTGCGCAACGGCAATCCCTGGGAGCTGGAGCGCCCGGAGTATATCCAGCAGATACAGTTTGGCGGACGCACTTTCCATGACATCGATCACACCGGTCAACAAAGGGTTCGCTGGATAGAGACAGACGATGTACTTGCCGTCCCCTATGACGTACCAGTCTCCGGCTACAACAACAACGTCGTCAATACGCTGCGGTTGTGGAAAGCGACGGCCACAGACCTCTTCAATCTGGCGGAATTCAATGCCGGCAGTTACCCTGAAGCAGTCGCCCAGAAAAATGATGCCGAGCACATTACCATGGTGCTCTATCCCAATGACGCCAGTGAATGCGGCAAGGAGTTGCGTCTGCGCCAGCAATATTTCCTCGCATCGGCCAGCCTCAAGGATATCTTTCGCCAGTGGGACAAGGTTGAGGGCAGGAACTACTCCAATTTTGCCGCACAGAATGTCTTTCAGATGAATGACACCCACCCCACCATCGCGGTGGCGGAACTGATGCGCATCCTCGTGGATGAGAAGCGTCTCAGCTGGCACAAGGCCTGGCAGATCACCACCCGAACCATGGCCTACACCAACCACACGCTGCTTCCCGAGGCATTGGAGAGATGGCCTGTGAGGCTGTTTGAAAAGCTGCTGCCGCGTCATTTGGAGATTATCTACAGAATC
Organism: Gammaproteobacteria bacterium; assembly: GCA_030625445.1. GTDB lineage: Bacteria > Pseudomonadota > Gammaproteobacteria > Chromatiales > Chromatiaceae > Sva-25. Next base: position 2,918 of record DAOUQU010000158.1, on the reverse strand, counting down.
AATGCTGACTTCCTGCATCAGGTCGCAATGCGCTGGCCAGGCGATGTCTCCCGAATGCAGCGAATGTCCATTATTGAAGAGGGAGATCAAAAATCTGTACGCATGGCCTACCTTGCAATTGTCGGCAGTTTCTCCGTGAACGGTGTGGCGGCACTTCACTCTGCATTGATCAAAAGTGGACTGTTCCATGATTTTTACCAGATGTGGCCGGAAAAATTCAACAACAAGACCAATGGCGTGACACCTCGACGCTGGATTGCCCACGCAAATCCCCTGCTGAGCGAATTTATCTCCGAGACCATCGGTCCCGATTGGATTGCTGATCTCTCTAATATTAAAACCCTCAATGGCTATGCTTCAAAAAGGAACTCAAAGTTCCAGCAGCGCTGGCATCAGATCAAACAGCAGAACAAACAGCGGTTGGCTGATCTTGTAGCGCAGGAGTGCGGCGTCAAATTCAGCATCGATGCCATGTTTGACGTCCAGGTCAAGCGCATTCACGAATACAAGCGCCAACTACTCAATGTTCTGCACATCATCCATCTCTACAGCCGCATCAAGCATGGCGACACTCAAAACTGGACCAATCGTTGTGTTCTCATTGGCGGCAAGGCGGCGCCAGGCTATGTCATGGCGAAAAATATCATCAAGCTGATCAATGATGTCGCCAATGTGGTGAACAATGATCCCGACGTTGGGGATCTGCTGAAAGTTGTCTTCTTTCCCAACTATTGCGTCTCAAGCATGGAGGTCATCGCCCCCGGTACAGATCTTTCGGAGCAGATTTCCACTGCAGGAAAAGAGGCCTCAGGCACCGGCAACATGAAATTCATGATGAATGGCGCAGTCACGATTGGCACTTACGACGGCGCTAACATCGAGATCCTCGATGCCGTCGGAGAGGAAAACTTTTTCCTCTTCGGCTTGCGTGAGAATGAAGTTGAGGAGCTGCGCTACCGCTATAATCCCCAGGCGCTGATCGACAACGAACCACGGCTCGCCGCCGTCATGGGACTGCTCGAAAGCGGCCATTTCAACACCTATGAACCAGGCATTTTCAATGATCTGATTGCCTCGCTGAAAACCCCACATGACCCCTGGATGACCCTGGCGGACTTCGGCAGCTATATCGATGCCCAGGAGATGGCGGCTGCGGCTTTCCGCGATCGGGAACACTGGATACAGATGAGTATCCGCAATACAGCCAGCAGTGGATTTTTCTCCACTGACCGCACCATCTCTGACTACAACAACGAGATCTGGAAGCTTGAACCCATCAAGGTACAGACTTCTGCGTAACTTCTCCTACACAATAAGCATTTGTTTTCCGGTGAATTAAATGAGTACGCCACAACTGACAACACTCCCCGCCTGGAGCGCGCTTCAAGCCCATTATCAACAGGTCGAAAATCTGCATCTGCGCGATCTGTTCGATCAGGAGAGTGACCGTTTCGATCGCTACTCGCTGCAGTTCAATGAACTGCTGCTGGATTACTCGAAAAACCGCATCACCGACGAGACGATCGAACTGCTTACAACACTGGCGGCGGAGGTCCATCTCGATGATGCTATCGAGCAGATGTTCAGCGGCGAAAAGATCAACACCACCGAACAGCGCGCGGTGCTGCATGTCGCTCTGCGCAACCGCTCCAATAACCCCGTCATGGTGGATGGCAATGATGTGATGCCAGGGATCAACCGTGTGCTACAGCAGATGCAAAGCTTCACGGAGGCGCTCCATGATGGCAGCTTGAGGGGTTTCACTGGCAACAAATTCACAGATATCGTCAATATCGGTATCGGCGGTTCGGACCTTGGCCCGCACATGGTGACCACCGCGCTCAGACCCTACTGGATAGAGGGGATGCATGCCCACTTTGTCTCCAATGTCGATGGTTCCGACATGATGGAGACGCTCAACAAACTCGATCCTGAAACCACGCTGTTCATCATCGCCTCCAAGACATTCACCACCAGGGAGACCATGACCAATGCGCATACGGCCAGGCAGTGGTTCCTGGATCATTGTGGCAATGATGAAGAGACCATCAAACACCATTTCGTTGCTGTCTCGACCAACACTGCTGCCGTCAAAGCTTTCGGCATCGACACCGACAACATGTTTGAATTCTGGGACTGGGTCGGCGGGCGCTACTCCCTGTGGTCGGCCATTGGCCTGCCCATTGCGCTCACCATTGGAATGGAGAATTTCAAACAGCTGCTCAATGGAGCCCATGAGATGGATCTCCATTTCCAGGATACCCCTTTTGATAAAAACCTGCCGGTGCTGATGGCCTTGATCGGCGTCTGGTATCGCAACTTCTTTGCAGCAACAAGCCAGGTCATTCTGCCTTACGATCATACTATGCGCCTGCTGCCAGCCTACCTGCAACAGGCCGACATGGAGAGCAACGGCAAGCGCGTCACCATCGCTGGAGAGGAGCTTGATTATGACAGTGGCCCTGTCATCTGGGGACAGCCAGGCACCAATGGCCAACACGCTTTTTATCAGCTGATTCACCAGGGAACCCAGATGATCCCTGCAGATTTTATTATTCCGCTCGAATCACACAACCCGATTGGAGAGCATCATACAATTCTACTGGCCAACTGCCTTGCCCAGACCGAAGCGCTGATGAGGGGCAAAACAGCTGCTGAAGTCGCGCAGGAGACGCCTGATTCACTGGTTGCGCACAAAGTCTTCCCAGGCAACAAGCCGACCAACACGATTTTGATCAACAAGTTGACTCCGCAAAGCCTGGGCAGCCTGGTCGCCCTCTACGAGCACAAGATATTCGTGCAGGGTGTGATCTGGGGCATCAACTCTTTTGACCAGTGGGGTGTCGAACTGGGCAAACAACTGGCGGGAGTCATCGAAAAGGAGTTGGAGTCTGACTCTCCTGTTGGAAAGCATGACA
>DAOUQU010000195.1 GCA_030625445.1 Gammaproteobacteria bacterium | reverse complement strand
GGGTTGCCCGAAATAATGCGCACAGACTCTTTGAAGATCACTGAACCGAACCCCTTTGGGATTCACTCTCATCTCCTTGAGAATTTTTGCTACGCCAGCCATAGCCACATAGTAGCATTATTGATACTTATTTCAATATTCTCATTATCTATTTACTATTCACGCCAAATTTCCACCACTCTCAAAAGATATCCTGATGTATGAAATTCAGAACCGCTGGCTTGACGAAGCTAAAAAAAATGGCGGCCAAGGCCGCCATTTTCCTGCTATCTGCCTCTCCACCAGGGTGGCGGTGGAGGCGGAGGCATCATTCCCGGCTCCCGGCGCATGCCTCGCTGCATCTCATCGCGCCAGGCCTGGAAACGCGCCTGTTGATGTTTACGAAACACATCCTGCTCCCGCATCTGCGACTGGTTCAGCCCTTCAAGCTGGCGTTTCTGGTATTCGAAGAAACGCTCCTGTTCGTAGCGTTGACGCTCGGCAAATGACTGCCTGTTATTTTCCTGGTAGGCATTGAAGCGCTCATATTCACGCTGCATCCAGTCAGCACCAGCCGCTCCTGTGGTTGAAACAGGATCGGCATCCTTGTCTGCCGCTTCAGCGGCCTCCCTGACTGCAGCTTCGCCCTGGTCATCGCGCCCGGCACTATTCTCGGCTGCCTGAGCTTCGGTGCCTGGAAGGGGTTTGGATAAAATCTCCGTGAGTTGATCCAGCAGAGAGTCGTCATCCTCGGCTTCAGTGTGAATCACGGGCGGCTGAGGCGCCTCTGTACTCTTTTTCTCTGTTCCCGGCAGCGGCTGGGTCAGAATTTCGGAGAGCTTGTCGAGCCAGTTTGCATCTGATTGACTCATAATCAGCTCTTCAGTTTACGTACGACCCAGATAAGGGCCAGTGCACCAACGACAGCAACAACGAAAGTCGCAATGATGCCGCCATTGCCTGCGATTCCGAGCAGTGACAAAGCATAGCCGCCAATCACGGCGCCAAGAATGCCGAGGACGATGTCTCCGAATAGTCCATTGGATGAGGTACCACCCATGATTTTTTGTGCGCTAAAACCGGCGAGGCCACCAATGACCAGCCATACGATTATTGTCCAGAGAGGCATATTAGTATCTCGTAATTATCTAAAGTGCGCGTAGTATCGCAGAGAAAACCAACAATTTCCATAGTGAATTTATCAAACCCTGCCCTCTTTCCGGGGAAAAGTAGAGAATCCGAATGAGAGCAAGGATGTGATTTTGCCTTGATTATCCCCCATCCCGGCTCTCTCCCAGGGGGAGAGGAGAGCAATTGCCAATGGACGATCAACCCCGGGGCTTGATGTTCTGGTTCAGGTGAAACAGGTTGTCCGGATCATACTTCTGCTTGACCTCGGCAAGCCTGTCGTAGTTGGGACCGTAGGCCGAGCCGATGCGGTCGGTCTCCTCCTCGGTCATGAAGTTGACATAGACGCCGCCCATTGCATAAGGCGTGGCGGCATTGAAGAAGTCCCGTGACCAGGAGATGCACGCCTCGTCCTGTCCAGCCTCGTCCCAGCGTCCATGCACGTTCAGAACAAAGTTGACATCCCTGTGCGCATAGGCCGTTGCATCTGCGGCGACACGATTGGCCTCGCCTCCAAGCCGGGCGATAAAGATCTCGCACTGCGGTGAAGGGAGTTTTCCGGCATAATCGATGACGGTGTCGATGGCCTCGTCACTCAACTCGGCGAAGTTGTGTGATTTCCAGTAGTTTCTCGCTCCCGGGGTCAGCAGTCCATCAAAGGCCTGCTGCCATCCAGTATAGGGATTGATGCCGACATGCTCACCGACAGGCTCGCCGAAGTGGCGCGCGGGATCGATCAGGCGCTTGCCCTCTTCGATATCACCGGCATGCATAAAGGCAATAATCACAACCTCTGAGCCATGCACCTCCTGCGGCAGAAAAGGCAGTGGCGGCGCTTTGCGCAGCACCGCCCACACACATAGATCATCAGGGATTGTTTTGACATATTCACGGTACTGATTCAGTACAGACTTCGCCTGCTCGAATGGATAGACAACCAGCCCGCTCATAACGTCTGGTCCAACCGGATGCAGTTTGAAATCAAACAGCGTCACGATACCGAAATTGCCGCCACCTCCGCGAACTGCCCAGAAGAGATCGGCATTCTGCTCCGCATTTGCCCATAGACGCTGGCCGTCGGCGGTCACGATCTCCACCGACATCAGGTTATCGACCGTCATGCCGTATTTGCGGGTCAACCAGCCGAAACCACCGCCCAGTGTCAGTCCTGCAACCCCGGTGGTGGAGTTGATCCCCAGAGGAGTCGCCAGCCCGAAGAGTTGGGCTTCGTGGTCAAAATCTCCAAGGGTTGCGCCGGGCTCGACATAGGCGCGCCTGGCATGCGGGTCGATATGCACCGATTTCATCGCAGACAGATCGATTGCCAAGCCACCGTCGCACAATGCATTACCTGCAATATTGTGCCCTCCGCTGCGTATCGACAGCAGCAGATTGTGCTGTTTTGCAATCTCTACCGAGTGCACCACGTCAGCAACGCCCGAACAACGTGCTATCGCAGCCGGCCGCCTGTCGATCATGGCATTCCAGATGGTGCGAGCCTGATCATATTCCGGATCAGCAGGTTGTATAACCTCTCCCCTGAGTTTTGATTGCAGCGCTTCGATGGTTTCTTCAGATAGTGTATTCATAACTGGCTCTCCTCTTTTGATGGTTTTTTATAAAACGGCGAATCACTGCAACGCTTTTTCCTCAACAGAGTTTAATAGTAGACCAGATATTACGATAATAGGAAACAATTTCATTTTGATTATCGTTTATTTTGGTTCAAGCCTCACCAGGCTGCCGTTCGGCGCATCGATCAGCAGGTAGAGATATCCATCCGGGCCGGTGGCAACTTCGCGAATGCGACCCAGTCTGTTCGTCAGCAAACGCTCCTCCCTGACGACCTTATCTCCCTGCAACTCCAGGCGCACCAGCTGTTGAAATTTCAGCGAGCCGACAAAAAGGTTGCCCCGCCACTGCGGGAACTTGTCACCCGTGTAGAAGGCCATGCCGGAGGGAGCGATCGATGGAACCCAGTAGTAGAGCGGTTGCAGCATCCCCTTCTTGTGCGTACCCTCTCCGATTTTAGTGCCAGTGCCGTAATTGACTCCATAGGTGATGACAGGCCAGCCGTAGTTGCTTCCTCGGCTAATGATATTCAACTCATCTCCACCCTGTGGTCCATGTTCATGTGTCCACACCTCGCCTGTTTGCGGGTGCAAAGCGATGCCCTGAAGATTGCGATGACCGTAACTATAGATCTCCGGCAGCGCTGCTTTGCTGGAGAGAAAGGGGTTGTCCCGCGGTACAGATCCATCATCATGCAGACGGATCATAGAGCCGGCATGATCATCCAGCCGTTGCGCACGCGGCCTGTCGCCTCTATCGCCCAGGGTGATATAGAGGTATCCCTCTCTGTCAAACAGCAGACGGGAGCCGAAGTGACGCTGAGTTCCTGATTTGGGGTGCAATCGAAACAGGTTCTGCAAATCCTTGAGCTTGTGTCCATCGAGACGCGCACGCGCCACCTCGGTGCCCTTGCCACCTTCACCCGATGCAACATAGGAGAAATAGATCCAGCCATTGTCGCTGTACTTCGGATGCAGGGTAATATCGAGCAGACCACCCTGCCCGCCTGCGGCAATATCCGGCAAACCGGAAACCGGTTGCGGCTCGAGCCGTCCATGTTCGATGATACGCAACCGGCCGGGCCGCTCGGTTACCAGGAT
>DAOUQU010000272.1 GCA_030625445.1 Gammaproteobacteria bacterium | reverse complement strand
GTGCGCCAGGCGGCGAATCGTCTCTGCAGAGATATGGGTGATGCCCTCCGCCCACTCCGGCGTGTACTCTTCGACACGGTCTTTCAGGAGTTGAAACGAGGGCGTTACCCTGATGCCGTCATCGAGGGTATATTCACCCAGAATGACCGGGTCGGCCCCCGGGGTGTGCGTTCCAATCGCGCCGATTTCACGATCCCACCACAGCTTGTTTTCGGGATCGAAGCAGCCCTCCTCCACGTGCATCTCGAAGCGGTGGAAGAGACCAAAATCATCACGCTCGGGATCATTCACCACCAGTTCGGCGGCATTGCTGTATTGAATCAGGAATTCACGATCGAACAGTCCCTGCTTGATAATTTCATGGCAGATTGCCAGCAGCAGCGCACCGTCGGTGCCGGGTTTGATCGGCACCCACTCATCGGCTATGGCCGAGTATCCCGTACGGATGGGATTGATGGAGATAAAGCGTCCGCCGTTGCGTTTGAACTTGGAGATGTGGATCTTCAGCGGATTGGAGTCGTGATCTTCTGCGGTTCCCAGCATGATAAAGAGCTTGGAGCGATCCAGGTCGGGGCCGCCGAACTCCCAGAAGGAGCCGCCGATGGTATAGATCATGCCGGCCGCCATGTTGACGGAGCAGAAGCCGCCATGCGCCGCATAGTTGGGGGTGCCGAACTGCCTGGCGAAAAGTCCCGTGAGCGCCTGCATCTGGTCGCGTCCGGTAAACAGGGCAAACTTTTTGGGATCGGTCGCACGCAGATGGCCGAGGCGCTCCTCCATGATCGAGAACGCCTCTTCCCAGCTGATCTCCTCGAACTCCGATTCGCCTCGCTCTGCGTCCTGCTTGCGCAGCAATGGCTTGCTGAGACGTGCAGGCGAATACTGCTTCATGATTCCGGAAGCGCCCTTGGCGCAGATTACACCCTGGTTGTGCGGGTGCTCCGGATTGCCCTCGATATGGCGTATCTCGCCGTCACGCAGGGTGACGCGAATACCGCAGCGGCAAGCGCACATGTAGCAGGTGGTGTTCTTGACCTCGACTCGGCCAAGCTCGCTATCGGAGTGTTCTACAGGATCCAGCATGGCTCTAACAAACCTCTCAGATTTTTTTTAACCACAGATGAACACGGATGCACACAGATTAAAATGAAATAATCAATGTTGAGAGCGCAAAAACCGTAGGGTGCAATAAGCCTGCGCATTGCACCATGCATCACGGCGGGATGCGCTACCGCTTATACCGCCCTACGGATCTTGAATCTAATCATACCCCATACCTGACGAATAGAGTCTGAATTGGTTACTGCTCCAACTCCTCCCAGCGGCTGTAGAGCGTCTCAAGCTGCGTCTGGCTTCGCTCCAGCTGCTGTTGAATCACAGCGGCTTCATCTGGACGATCCGTGTAGATATCAGGCTTCGCCAACTCCTTATGTATATTCTCTATTTTACTTTCAAGTACCTCTATTTCCTTAGGTATTTGTTCAAGCTCGCGTTGTATTTTATAGCTGATTTTTGTATCAGTATCACGCTTTTGGCGTTTCACGATCGGTTTGTTTGCGATCTTTTCAGTGACTTCAATGCTCTTTGCCGCACGCTGTTCACGCAGCCAGTCCTGGTAACCGCCGACAGCTTCGCCGATATTTCCATTGCCTGTGAAGACGTATGTCGAAGTTACCACGTTATCAAGGAAGGCGCGGTCGTGACTCACCAGCAGTACTGTACCCTCGAAATTGATCAGCAACTCCTCCAGCAGCTCCAGGGTCTCCACATCCAGATCATTGGTCGGCTCATCGAGCACCAGCAGATTTGCCGGACGGGTAAAGAGCTTGGCAAGCAGAACCCGGTTGCGCTCTCCACCGGAGAGTGAGTTCAGCGGTTGGCGCACCCGGTCCGGTGCAAACAAAAAGTCCTGGAGGTAGGAGATGATATGACGGCTGCCGCCATTGACCTCGACGCGATCGGAACCCTCGCCGACATTCTCCTGAACTGTTTTGTCAAGATCCAGGGAGGCTCTGAGCTGGTCAAAATAGGCAACCTCGAGTCCGGTGCCTCTTTTGATGGTTCCACTCTGCGGTTCGAGCTTCCCCAACAGCAGATTCAGCAGCGTCGATTTCCCACAGCCGTTGGGGCCGATGATGCCGATCTTGTCGCCACGCATGATGGTGGTGGAAAAGTCCCGGATGACCGGCTCGCCATCCCAGCTGTAGCTGACATTTTCAACTTCGGCCACCAGCTTTCCGGAGCGCTCGGCCTGCTGCATATTGATCCTGACCTTTCCCTGTACGCTCCGGCGTTGACGGGATTTTTCACGCATCGCCTCGAGCTGACGCACCCTCCCCTCGTTGCGGGTGCGCCGCGCCTTGACTCCCTGACGGATCCATACCTCCTCCTGGGAGAGACGCTTGTCGAAACGTTCATTCTCTTTCGCCTCGGCATTGGCGCGCTCTTCGCGCCGGCGAAGATAGTTCTGATAATCCCCCGGCCAGTCGGTCAAATTGCCGCGATCCAGCTCCAGAATGCGGGTCGCCAGGTTCTGCATGAAAGCGCGATCATGGGTGATAAACAGCAGGCTGCCGCTCCAGCTTTTGAGGAACTGCTCAAGCCACTGGATGCTCTCGATATCGAGATGGTTTGTCGGCTCGTCGAGCAGCAGCAGCTGCGGTTTTCTGACCAGCTCCCGCGCCAGCAGCACACG
>DAOUQU010000113.1 GCA_030625445.1 Gammaproteobacteria bacterium | reverse complement strand
CTTATTCCAGCGGCACTCAAAGCCGTGAAAATCACCGATGGGTTCAATCTCCTCATGATTCACCAGGTAGGGATTTTCAGCCGACGAATCCTTGACAAGGGCTTCGGCATATCCAAGACCGCCACCGCGGAACATCGCTTGCTGATAATGGTCCGATACCTGGTATTTCGCGATACGTATCTGCTCACCGGCATCGATAATCGTTTTTACAGGCACCATGCCGATGCGTAAATCAAGATCAAATTGCTCATCGGCCATGATGCGGGTGGCGACCAGCGCCGAACGCACGACATCCGCCTTTTCAGGAGGAATACAGAAGCTTGCACCATCACCGCCAAACACAAAAGGAATAGACTCGGTTTTGACGGCATTCAATACGGCCATAATGGATGCCACACCCAGTGCGTTCACGGCCTTGTAGTCTCCGCGTTCAATGGCTCGCGTCGAACCCTTCACATCGGTGATGACAACGAACCACTCTTTAGGGCAGTCAGCATAGTTTCCGGATTCCGTGAAATCAGAAAATCGCGTGAAGGGTTTGAGTTGCTGATAAAAATGCCTGTGCATACCAGGAAGCCTAATCGACGAAGTGGCAATCTTCAACATTGCCATACATAATTAGACACTGGAGAACCCCTGGATATTACAGCGGGTAGGTTTTAAGTTTTAGGTTTTAAGTTTTAGGTTTTTCCCTCGTTCCCATGCTCCAGCGTGGGAATGCATATTAGATTTACGTATGGGTTACCACGCAGGAGCGTGGGAACCAGTACTCTGGTACTTCAATTATTGCCAAATCCCTGACCACTCCCACATCCGGCGCTGCGTAGAATCGTAGGAGCGGTCTTCTGACCGCGATCACGCACGTGCCTGGTGGCCGTTCAAAAAATGCATTTCACCTGGCTTTACAGGTTCTGAACCCGGCAAAAACATCGTTGCGTTCCGGGCCATAGTAGTTGCGCCATGTATTGCGCAGCATCCGTCCCCGGGTTGCCCAGGAGCCGCCGCGCAGCGCCTTTGTCTTGCCAAACAGGGGTTGGGAGTAGTCCTGGTACATATCGGCTTCAAAACCGGGATAGGAGTTGAATGTATCGGCGGTCCACTCCCACACATTGCCCAGCATCTGCCGACAGCCGAAGGCGCTGTCGCCATCGGGTAGTGCGGCAACATCGATCGTTCCCATGGCCCGGCCATCCAGGTTTGCCAGCTGTGGCGTCGGCGGCTCTTCACCCCATGGGTAGGTGCGCCTGGTGTCGGATAAGCCTTCACCACTCTCTGCCAGCTTGCCCGATGCAGCCAGCTCCCACTCCGCCTCGCCGGGCAGGCGTCGTCCGGCCCAGCGGCACCAGGCCATCGCCTCGTACCAACAGACATGGATCACCGCAGCATGCGGGCGCAGCGATTGCCACGCATCAAACACCCTGATTTCCCAGCCATCGACACCACAACGCCGCCAATAGAGAGGCGTTTTCAACCCCGAGTTCTGCAGCCACTGCCAGCCGGCATCATCCCAAAACTCCCGCTTGCTATAGCCACCGGCATCTACAAATCCTGCATACTGCTGATTGGTGACCGGCGCACGGGCAATATGAAAGGGGGCGACATCCACAGCATGTTGCCACTTCTCATTATCAAAGCAGAATCCCACCTCCGGACTGGCGCCCAGCATGAACCGCCCTCCCGGAATAGCAACATCCCCGTCCAGCGGCCCAGCCTGCCAGCGCGCGTCCTCTGTCGCCATCGCAAATGCGGGTCGTGGATAGTTCAATGTTTGACGACTATAGGTGAACGCCTCGGTATGCATATCCTCGTGAAATACCGCATAGCGCATCAGATAGATGGCTTCATCCGACAACTCAGGCTGCTGCAACCGCGCCAACTCCGAGTCAAGCACGCGTTGCATATACGCCAGGGTCTCATCCAGGGGCGGCAGCGGCAGACCCCAACGGTCATCATGGGCAATGCTTATCGAATCATAAATTGCATCGGCGTTGTCCAGGAAAGAGGCCGCGCCATCGAGATGACGCCGCGTCCACAGCTCATGAAAATAGGCTGCGTGACCAATCTCCCACAGCAGCGGATTGACGATATCCAGCATGGGACCCATGCGCTGTTTGTCGGAAAGTCCTGCAACCAGTTCCAGTGTGCGCTCCCTGGAATCATGCAGCCAGCCAGCCAGGATGTCTCGTTGTGATTCACTCATTTACTTTATAATCCTGTCAATGAAAACTTAAAACCTAAAACCCAACTATAACCCTATGCACATCGGAATGATCACCCCTGCCCCACCCCGGTCGCTCTCCGGCAACCGGGCTTCCGCCACACGCTGGGCAGGATTCCTGCGCGACGCGGGACACAAGGTCACTATTGCAACCGGCTATGATGATGCTGAATACGACCTGTTGATTGCACTGCATGCCTGGCGCAGCGCAACAGCGGTAGAACGCTTTGCCGCCCTCTATCCTGAAAAGCCACTAATCGTGGCTCTAACCGGCACTGATCTCTACCGCTACATCCACTCCCATCCTGAAACCACGCTGCGCTCCATCGAACTGGCCGACCGGCTGGTAGTGCTGCATGACCTTGCCTACCTGGCCATTCCGGAAGCATTCCGCGAGAAGATCGAGGTCATCTGTCAATCGGCGATACCGCTGAAGCACCGCCTCTCCCCCGCCAAACGCAGCTTCGATATCTGCGTGGTGGGGCATCTTCGTGAAGAGAAAGATCCGTTGCGGGCTGCCTATGCGGTGCGCAACCTGCCGCAATCCAGCCGTATCCGCATCCTGCAATATGGCAAGGCGCACAACGCTGCATGGGCGCAAAAGGCACGTGACGAAATGACCTCTAATCCGCGCTACAAATGGCTTGGCGAGCGCCCCCACTGGCAGGTGCGCCAGGCCTATGCGCGCTGCCGCGCCATGGTGCTCTCCTCCGTGATGGAGGGCGGCGCCAATGTCATCTCTGAAGCAACCATCGCGGGACTGCCGGTGATCGCCTCGGATATTACGGGCTCCATTGGACTGCTGGGCAGAAACTACGCCGGCTATTATCCGGTAAAAAACACCGAAGCCCTGCAGGCATGCCTGCTGCGTGCAGAAGCAGAGCCCGGATTTCTGCAACAACTCCGCAAACAGGGTGACACACAAGCAAAGCGATTTACCCCCGCGCAGGAGTCAGCCGCATGGCAAAGGCTGGTACGAGGACTGAGGCGTGAGTAACGAGTAGCGAGTCTTCTCAACTCAGTACTCAGTCCTCGCTACTCAGTACTCACGCCTCACGTCTCAGTCCTCGCTACTCAGTACTCACGCCTCAGTCCTCACGACTCAGTCCTCGCTACTCAGAATTATCGCTTCGAGGTGATCTGATCTCTCCTTTATCTCGCCGATAACAACGGTATGCGGATACCCCAGCTGCAGCAACTCCTGCACGCACGCATCCTTCATCGCCGCCGGAATCGTCGCCAGCAGCCCCCCGGATGTCTGCGGATCGAACAGTATAGGGTAGTGCCGGTGTGCGCTGGCTGCCTCGATATTGCGGATTGCGCGCCGCAACCTGACATTCTGCGGCTGCAGTGAACTGAAGATACCGGCAGCGATAGTTTGCAATGCCCCGGCCATCACCGGCAGAGCATCCAGATCCAGATCCACATCGACATCCGAGGCGCGGGTCATCTCCACCAGATGTCCGAGCAACCCAAAGCCGGTGACATCGGTGCAGGCTGTAGCTCCATAGCGATGCAGACATAGACCCGCGGCATAATTGGAGTTCAGCATGTGGCGGATCGCCGCATCGATCCAGCGTCCTTTCGCCTGGTGACGCATATCTGCGGCGAACAGTGTGCCTGTACCGAGTGGTTTGGTCAGCAGCAACAGATCTCCTGCCTGCATGCCGCCCTTTCTCAGCAGATGTTCACGATCGACCAGGCCGGTGACAGAGAGGCCGAACGAGAGCTCTGCGCCTTCGCTGGTATGACCGCCTACCAGCGCAGTATTGCTATGCTTCAAGACTTCCAGCGCTCCTGACATCAACTGATAGAGCTGCTCCTCCACGTCCTGCTCACGGCCATAGGGAAGGGTTGCAATCGCCATCGCCGTCTGCGCATCGGCGCCCATTGCAAAGATGTCACTGAGTGCATGGTTGGCCGCTATCTGGCCGAAGATGTAGGGGTCATCGATAAAGCTGCGGAAATAATCAACACTCTGCGCAATCACCTTGCCCGCCGGAACCTCGCTGATGGCGGCATCGTCAGGGGCATCGAGACCGATCAGCACATCATCACGCTGAACCGGCTGCAGCTTGTTCATGACCCTTGACAGCACACTGCTGCCAACCTTGGCGCCGCAGCCGCCACAGCGCATCGCCATGGCTGAGATCTCTTTGATGGCATCCTCTCCGGCAAATGCCTGATCTACCTGGCTCGGCGGCGGTCCGGTCATCTCCGGCAGCTCGCTGAACATGCGCATGAAGCGCCGGTCGATCCAATCCTTGGCCCGCCACACCCACGCACCCTCCAGAGACCAGCCGCTGCGGGAGGCGATGGCATACCTGTCACCGGTGCTGATGAGCCCGAGAAACTTTGACTGGGGACGAAATGGCTTCAGCTTTTGCTCATGCAGTGCGCGATGCAGATTCTCCGCCAGCGGCGGCCCCTGGCGTACTGCAAACACCCCGGATTTGGGGCGGGGATGATTCACCATCGCCGCAATATCTCCTGCTGCAAAGACGCTGGAGTGCGAGGTGGATTGCAGAAAATCATTGACCTGAATAAACCCCTCCTCATCGACTGCCAGACCGGAGTCGCCCAGCCATCCTGGAGCAGATGCGCGGGTCACCCATAGCACGGCATCTGCCTCTATGACCGCCCCGCCTTCGCAGACCACCTCACCATCCCTGACTTCACAAACTGCATCTCCGGTCTGTAGGCGGATACCGCGATCATGCAGCACCCGTTCAAAGCGTCTGCGTACGCCGGAGTTATGTGTCGGCAGGATAGTTTCAGAGTCAGTCAGCAGGCAAACTGTCAGCCTTTCGACTGACTCTCCTGCCTGTTGCAGCTGCTGTTGCAAGCGATACTGGGTGGCAAGCGCCATCTCCACGCCTCCCGCGCCCCCACCCACCACGACCAGGCGAAACGGCCCTGTGGAGTCTAATATTCGCTGAATCAGTTCATCCCAGCGTGACAGAAAGCTATCGATAGGTTTGACCGGCAGCGTCAGTTCAGTGGCGCCTGGCACGTGCAGGGTTCCGGGGCGGGAACCGATATTGATCGACAACAGGTCATAAGGGACAGGCGGACGATCCTGGCTAAGCACCAGCCTGTTTTCCAGATCCAGAGCGGAGACCTCGGAGTGATAGATCCTGGCGCCCGCAAATTGCGCCAGCTTGCGCAGATCGATATGCGTCTGGTCATAGTCGTAATGGCCGGCAATATATCCGGGCAGCATCCCTGAATAGGGAGTATGCAGATCCCGGGTGATCAAGGTCAGGCGCAAACCCGGCACTGGCTTCATGGCAAAGCGCATCAACACAGCGAGATGGCTGTGTCCGCCGCCCACCAGCACCAGATTCTTGACAACCGGGGTATTAGATGTCTGCATAGCGTTGAGTTTCGCGTTAAGATTGGGAAACGAATGATCCCATAATATGTGATGAACAGACAAGTGAACAAACAAGGCGCTAAATACCGATTCTACGACCGTCACCCTGAAGTCACTGATTTCCATACGGAGATTATCAGAGGCCTTGGTTCGACTCCGCGATTTATCCCTCCCAAATTCTTTTATGATGAGCGCGGCTCGCAGCTGTTTGCCGAGATCTGCAAGACCGAGGAGTATTATCCCACGCGCACAGAAT
>DAOUQU010000070.1 GCA_030625445.1 Gammaproteobacteria bacterium | reverse complement strand
GTTGCCAGTTGTTCGGCCTGGTCCTCCTGGATCAGCGGGTCGATCACGTAGTCGAAACTCCCGGCCATGATCTCGTCCAGCTTGTAGAGAGTCAGGCTGATGCGGTGATCGGTGACCCTGTTCTGCGGGAAGTTATAGGTGCGGATGCGCCCGGAGCGGTCACCGGAGCCAACCTGCAGTTTCCTCTCTTCAGAACGCTCATCATGAGCGGCCTGCTGTGCCTGGTCGAGTAGGCGAGTCTGCAGCAGCGCCATGGCGCGGGCTTTGTTCTTGTGCTGGGAACGTTGGTCCTGACATTCGACGACTGCGCCGGATGGAAGATGGGTAATGCGGATTGCCGAGTCGGTTTTATTGACATGCTGACCGCCGGCGCCGGAGGCGCGGAAGGTGTCGATGCGCAGATCGGCGCTGTTGATCTCGATGGCGTCGATCTCGGCGGCTTCAGGCAGTATGGCGACTGTACAGGCGGAGGTATGAATACGTCCCTGGGACTCGGTATCTGGAACGCGCTGTACGCGATGGGTCCCGGATTCATACTTGAGACGGGAGTAGACGTTTCTGCCGCTGATGCGAACCACTGCCTCCTTGTAGCCGCCCATTTCACCCTGGCTTTCACTGATGGTCTCCACCTGCCAGCCACGTGCTTCGGCATAACGCAGATAGGCGCGCAGCAGATCACCGGCGAAGAGGGCAGCTTCTGCACCGCCGGTGCCGGCGCGCACTTCAAGATAGATATTGCGGTCGTCTTTGGGGTCCGGAGGCAGCAGCAGCATCTGTAATTCTGGTTCCAACTCTGCGATCTGCTGTTTGGAGCTCTCGATCTCCTCTTGCGCCATCTCCTCCATCTCGGCATCAGCAAGCATCTCGGTGGCGCCCTCAATATCGCTTTCAAGAGCTGTGTACTGATTCCAGGCGGTAACAATGGGGTCTATTTGCGCATACTCTTTGGTCAGAGAGCGATACTGATTCTGATCGCCCTGAACTTCGGGCTGCGCAAGCAACACGGTGATTTCCTGGAAGCGCTCACTAGCCTGCTCCAGTTTGCGGCGGATAGAGTTCTTCATCTAGTGTTCCTTCAATGTAATAATTTGGAGTTCAGCGCTACTGTGGTGTTTTGCAGCAAGGCACAGCACGCAGGGAATGGCCAGCCCCCCTTGCCAAGTGCTGTAACGCGGCTGCAGGACACCACAGGAGCGCCCTCTGGGTGAGCTTGTCAGCGCCCATGGACTGCGTTGCGCCTCTTGGCAAGGGGTTGCCATTGCCGGCGAGACGCGCCTTGCCATGAACGCTGACAAGCCCACTGATCCCCAAATTATTACGTTGAAGGAGCACCAGGTTATTGCTTCAGTTGAAAGAGGGTGTTGGCGGCTTCGAGAATCTCGGTTTTGCCGCTGCTTCCGGCTTCACGAAGAGTGGTGCTGGGTATATGCAGGAGTCTGTTTGTCAGGGTATGCGCGAGGAACTGTAAAACCTGGTCTGCATCCTTGCCGTTGTTCAGCTGGCGCAGCGCCCGCTGTAGAACCTCGTCACGATCACTCTCCGCACGCGAGCGGAAGGAGTGAATCAGAGAGACTGCATCGAGTGATTTCATCCAGCCGATATAGCTGTTCACCTGCTGTTCTATGATCTCCGTTGCCTCTTCGGCTGCCTGCTCGCGTGATTTCATATTCTCCTGAATCACCTCATGCAGATCATCGACGCTATAGAGATAGATGTCTCTCAATGATCCGACCTCCGCTTCAATATCACGCGGCACGGCAATGTCCACCATGAACATCGGGCGATATTTGCGTTTTTTCAGAGCGCTTTCAACCGTGCCCTTGCCAAGGATCGGCAGTGGACTCGCGGTTGAGGAGATGACAATATCGGCTTCTGCAAGATGCGCGGAAATTTCAGTCAGGCCAATGGCATAGGCATCAAATTGATGCGCCAGTTTGCGGGCGTTTTCAAGGGTGCGGTTGGCGATAATCATGTGCCGCACACCCTGCTGGTGCAGATGCCTGGCAGCCAGTTCGATGGTTTCTCCGGCGCCTATCAGCAGCGCCGTCTGCTCCTCGAGGTTGGCGAAAATCTGTTTTGCAAGGGTGACGGCGGCAAAAGCGATGGAGACAGGGCTTGAGCCAATTGCAGTATCGGTGCGCACCTGCTTGGCAACGGCAAAGGTGTGCTGAAAGAGTCTATCCAGCAGTTTTCCACAGGCCTTGGCCGAACAGGAAGTTTGCCAGGCATTTTTAACCTGGCCAAGAATCTGCGGCTCCCCGAGCACCAGTGAATCAAGCCCGCAGGCGACACTCATGAGGTGGTGAATGGCATCAGTGTCACAATGGCGGTAGAGGTATGGCCTCACCTGCTGGGCTTCAAGACCATGAAAGTCAGTGAGCCACTCTTCAACACGGGAACAGCCATCATCATCGGCAGCGCAGTAAATCTCCGTGCGGTTGCAGGTCGAGAGGATCACGGATTCATCGACCCCGGCCTGTTCGTGCAGACCTCTCAGGGCAGCCACGATGATGTCAGGCCCAAAAGCAAGGCGCTCGCGAATATCGATGGGAGCGGTTTTGTGATTGAGGCCGATGGTTAATAGCATAAAAAAAGTTTGCCGGAAAACAAAGTTGGCAGTATTCAGTTCTCAGTTTGCAGTAAAAGAAGGTTTTCAGTCATCAGTATGCGGTAAAAGTATATTTGCAGTTGGCGGCAGTCTCCAAACCAGATTGCCGCAGTCGCTTAGGCTCCCTCGCAATGATGGCATACGCACGGGCTTTTTGAGAAGTCGCGGCATATTGTAACTTCTCTGTCAATCGTGGTCAGAAGACCACTCCCACATCTGATGTCACATAGAACCGTAGGAGCGGTCTTCTGACCGCGAAATGCACGGTATTATTGAGAAAATTTGGCATATTGTACCAACTCTCTAATAATATTGGTAAAAGAGTGTAATCAACATATACTGCGCACCTATGAAGTCGTTTTTCAACAAATTCAATTCCCTTGTTATCACTTTTGCAGCGCCTCTGCTGTTGCTGTTGCTGTCACTATCAGTAACAGCTTCACAGGCGGCAGAGCAGGAGCAGCTGCAAGCCGGTGATGCGGTACTCAACTCACCCGAACTTATGTCGCATTACCTGGCGGCGGAGATTGCTGCGCATGATGGTGATCTCGCAACTGCATTTGAGCAGTATATGCAGATCCTGGTTCCCGCCAACGAGGTCTCCATTGCCCGCCGCGCTACCCATATCGGTCTGCACCTGAAATCTGAAATGGTCACAGAGGCGGCGAAATTGTGGACGCAACTGGCTCCTGATGACCTGGATGCATGGAAGGCGCTGCTGGTGCTGCGCGTCAATGCCGGCGACAGGGAGGGGGCTGTTCAAGCGATAGACTCTCTGATGAAGGCTGCTGAAACAGATCAGAGTGACGGATTTATCCAGGTTGCGGCTGTTGTTGCTGAGGGTAATAACAAGGAGCTTGGGTTGGAGTTGGTCAAGAGCCTGGCTGAACGCCATGAGCGTGACCCGAGGGCGCACTATGCGCTGGCCATTGCCTATTTTGGACAAAAAGATGAGGTTGCTGCAGAGAAGGAGTTGAGAGAGGCGCTGAAGCTGAAAAAGGATGATCCTAAAATATGGGTTCTGCTGGCGCGAATTCTTGATGTGCAGAAGCGCACAGACGAGAGTGAAGAGTTGTTGCAGCAGGGAGTGGAGCAACTTCCCGACAATGATCTGCTGCGTCTCTCTTATGCCGAGCATCTTGTTATCCATGAGAAATATGAGCAGGCCTACAAAGAGTTCAAACTGCTGCATAAGGCGTTGCCTGAAAATGATGAAATCACCCAGGCGCTTGGCAGCCTGGCGATCGAGCTGAGTCTATGGAGCGATGCGAGGGAGATATGGCTTGAGATGAAGAGTCGACACGGCAGAAAAGACCGTGCACTCTATTTTCTCGGCCAGATTGAAGAGAGCAGCGGCAGTGCAGAGAAGGCGCTTGAGTATTACAACAAGGTCAGTGGAGTGCTGCGCACAGATGCAAAAATCAGAAGCGCGCAGCTACTGGCTAAACAGGGTGATCTGCCGAAGGCGCTGAAGATGATTACGACTGCGCGCATGGCTGCTATGGAGGATGCCGTGCGTCTCTATCTGGTAGAGAGTGACCTCTTGTCAGATGCCAACAGGGGTATGCAGGCGATGGGTTTGCTTGATAAAGCGCTTGCAGAGCATCCGCAGCAAGTCGATCTGCTCTATGCACGCGGGATGCTGGGAGACGACATGGGGTCTCTGGAGATCCTGGAGAGGGATATGCGGGCGATTATAAAAATTGACCCGGAAAATGCCCAGGCGCTAAACGCCCTTGGTTATACCCTCACCGTTTATGCCGACCGTCTGCATGAGGCGCGTGAATTGATCAATAAAGCCTATGCGCTAATGCCGGAGAGCGCCGCCATACTCGACAGCATGGGGTGGGTTGAATTCCGCCTGGGCAACCTCGACGAGGCGGAGAAGTATTTGCGCATGGCAGCAGAGAGGGATAAAGACAGTGAGATCATGGCGCATCTCGGTGAGGTGTTGTGGGTAAAAGGAAATCAAGAAGAGGCAGATCAAATCTGGCAGGATGCGCTGCGCCTGGAGCCGGAGAGTAAGCATCTGCTTGATGCCATGAAGCGGCTGCAGCAGCAGGATGAGCAGTAATGGCTCGATGTATGCAGATCGAGTGACAGCGCTTGTCAATCGTGGTCAGAAGACCACTCCTACGTCTGCCGTCACCAATTGCTGTAGGAGCGGTCTTCCGACCGCGAAATGCACGAGACTGTTGAAATTTACGGGTATGTTATGAGTGTGAGCAGCGGCTGGCCAGCGCCGGCAAAACTCAACCTGATGCTGCATATCACCGGCCGCAGGGAGGATGGCTATCATCTGCTGCAGACAGTTTTTCAGTTTGTCGATTACTCTGACGAGCTCTCTTTTGAGGTGACGCAGAGTGGTGCTATTCATCAATTGACGCCAATTGCCGGTGTTGATGCGCAAGATGACCTGATTATTCGCGCCGCCCGCTTGCTGCAACAGCGCAGTGGTTGCAGTCAGGGTGCGGCAATCTCGATAGAGAAGCGTCTTCCCATGGGGGGAGGGCTCGGAGGAGGGAGCTCCGATGCCGCCACCACTCTGGTTGCGCTGAATCACCTGTGGGGAGTTGGCATGCCGGTCGATGAGCTTGCTGCACTTGGAGGGGAACTGGGAGCAGATGTTCCCGTGTTTGTGTATGGAAACACAGCCTGGGCCGAGGGTGTCGGCGATATTTTGCAGCAGATCGAGCTGCCGCAGCCCTGGTATCTGGTGGTAAAACCCCCGTTGGAGATCGCTACTGCAAAATTATTTTCAGATCAGGAATTGAAAAGAGACTGTTCTGCGATTACAATAGCCGACTTTATTGTCGGTGACAGACTCAACGTCTTCACTGCCGTGGTCAAAAAGCGCTATCCGGCAGTTACAAAGATGATGAAGCTGCTGGAAAAATTTGGAGAGGTGAGATTGACGGGGACGGGCGCATGCCTCTTTCTCAGCTTCGAGAGACAACAGCAGGCCACTGAGACAGCACAGCAGATCCCGCAGCAGTGGGACTATTTTGTTGCACAGGGTTTAAACAGGTCGCCGCTCTACCGGCGGCTTGACAATGCATAAGGAAGAAAAATTTCCATAACTGGGGCGTCGGCAAGCGGTTAAGCCACTAGACTTTGACTCTAGCATCGTAGGTTCGATTCCTACCGCCCCAGCCATATTTCAACCTGCCGCCACATCTCCATGCGGGCGGCGGTTACATCATTTTCAGCACAACACTATGAGGGTGCTACCGTGGCGGCAAGCGGTATGATGGTATTCTCCGGAAATGCGAATCCGGAGCTGAGCAGCAAGATTGCGGAACGACTCGCCTTGCCTCTTGGCAAGGCAAAAGTCGGACAGTTCAGCGACGGTGAAATCCTCGTAGAGATACAGGAGAATATCCGCGGACGCGATGTTTTTATCGTGCAGTCGACCTCAGCGCCGACCAACGACAATCTCATGGAGCTGCTGGTCATGATCGATGCGGTGCGCCTTGCCTCGGCATCACGTATTACAGCAGTCATTCCCTATTTTGGTTATGCGCGGCAGGATCGCCGCTCGCGTTCATCACGCGTCCCCATTACTGCAAGACTGGTTGCAAAGATGATCAGCACCGCCGGAGCAGACCGGGTGCTGACCATGGACCTGCATGCAGATCAGATCCAGGGTTTCTTTGATATCCCGGTTGATAATGTCTATGCCTCTCCGGTACTTCTTCAGGATATCTGGTTAAGACAGTATCCGCAGATGATCGTAGTGTCACCGGATGTTGGAGGTGTCGTGCGTGCGCGTGCACTGGCCAAGCGCCTGGATGATGCAGGCCTGGCCATTATCGACAAGCGCCGTCCGCAGGCCAATGTGGCGGAAGTGATGAATATCATTGGTGACGTCAAAGGGCGCACCTGCATCATGATCGATGATCTGGTCGATACCGCTGGCACAATCTGTCATGCAGCCGGAGCATTGAAAGAGAAGGGTGCAAGCAAAGTCTATGCCTACTGCTCCCACGCTGTTCTTTCGGGGCCGGCCCTGGCGAATCTTCAGCAGTCCCGGCTTGATGAGCTTGTGGTGACAAACTCGATAGCGCTGTCGCCTGAGGCGCAGAAATGTGATAAAATTAGGCAATTAAGCATTGCTGATCTGCTGGCTGAAACCATGCGCCGCATCAGTAATTCAGAATCCGTCAGTTCACTCTTTGTGGACTAACGACTTCCCCGGAAGATCAGTTTCGCTGCTCTTTTGCCGGAAAATCGCCCTGTTGAATCCTGGTCGCGGGTTGGCAGGGCTTTTCTTTTCATCAGCATTAATCAGGAGAAATCCATGGCTGACACGTTAACTATTATTGCTCAATCCCGTACAGACTCAGGGAAAGGTGCGAGCCGCCGCCTGCGTCGCACGGGTCTGGTTCCTGGAATCATCTACGGAACAGGTAGTGATCCGCAAAGCATCTCGGTGCAACATAACGAGCTTGCACATCAACTCGAGAACGAAGCTTTCTACTCCTCTATCCTGAGTGTGGAGATCGACGGAAAAGCACAGAAGGTCGTGCTCAAGGATATGCAGCGCCATCCCGCCAGACCTTTTATCATGCACCTCGACCTGCTGCGCATCAGCAGTAAAGAGGCGATCAAAATGTCTGTTCCTTTGCACTTTTTGGGCGAAGAGGAAGCGCCGGGCGTCAAGGAGGGCGGTACTGCATCACATCACTTTACGGAAGTTGAAGTCAGCTGCCTGCCGGCTGATCTTCCCGAGTACATCGATGTCGATGTCTCTGCCCTGGAGATAGGCGACGCCATTCATCTCTCCCAGATCAAGCTTCCGGAGGGTGTTGAACTGCCTGTGCTGGCGCTGGGTGAAGATCATGACATGGCTGTTGTCGCCGTACTCGCTGCACGCGTTGAAGTCGAGGA
>DAOUQU010000395.1 GCA_030625445.1 Gammaproteobacteria bacterium | reverse complement strand
CCGGGAAGCACCATCTACGTCGACAGCAACGAAGAGGGACTCTTCTTCGAGCGCAGATAGTCTGAATCATGCGGAATCAATCGTAAGGCGTCAATAAGTGGTGCGCATTGCGCCATGCAATGCATGGTGGGATGCGCTGTCGCTTATGCCGCAGTTTGGAATATTGGAAAAATCCGAAGATTACTCCTTTTCCAGATCGATGCGCACGGCTTTTACGTCACTTGAAACCAGGTCCAGTCCAAACCGCGGGGTTCCCCAGCGTCGCTTCACCAGCACATCTTCGCCATCGTCCCGTTCTACGTGGTAGCCCTTGGGCAGTTGCTTGCGAAATGCATTCTTGATCGCTTTTGCTACCATGTTTTCCCGCAGGCCGTCATTGATGTGTACGCGAACATCGATGGCGGGTTGATCTTTAGGGCTTACACGAAACAACATGACGCCATCGGATTTGGCGCCCTCGCTGACTTCGATGCGCCATTTATTGGATAACCCGTGCGGGTGGTGCGTGGAGACACAGGAAACCAGCGCCAATGCGCCGAAGAGCAGGACTATTAGGGCGAATCGTTTTTTGTTTGTCTGGTACATCTATTTTATCCTTCGATAACTGGTGTGAAGTTGCTTTATGGAGCTGATTGCAGACTACGGATTTTCCTGAAGATGGAATATAGCACGGGCGTTATCTGTTGTGTAGCGCGCAACATCTTCGACGAATTCATCCCTTGCGCCGGCCAGCGCATCAAGCACCTGCGGCAGGTATTGCGGCGAGTTTCTCTCTCCCCGGTGTGATGCAACGGTCATGTCGGGGGCATCGGTCTCCAGCAGCAGTGCTTCGGCAGGAAGCTCATGCGCCAGTTGCCGCAGCTTTCTTGATCGCTCGAATGTCAGCATGCCGCCGAATCCCAGCTTGAATCCCATCTCATAATAGTGCATTCCCTGCTGCAGTGAACCGCTGAAGGCGTGGATAGTTCCGGCAGAGATGTGATGTTTTCTCAGCAGTTTGATCACCACATCATGCGACTTGCGGGCATGGATGATGACCGGCAGTTGCGCGGCTTTTGCAATCACAAGCTGCGCCTCGAATAGCTGCAGCTGTTTGTCACGGTCGAGCGATTTGATGGCGAAGTCGAGCCCTATCTCACCGATGGCGACCGGCCGGGTGCGTTTTATGACTGCCGCAAGCTTGTCGAGATCCGCCTGCGTATGCTGTTGCAGAAAAACAGGATGTAGTCCGAGGGCAGGGTAGAGATCGCTGTGCTTTGCGCACAGTTCCAGCAACCGCTGCCAGCCTGAAGCCTCGATGGCTGGAATGATCTGTGCAACAACCCCAGCTTGGCGGGCGTTGTGCAACACCTCGACACGGTCCGGATCGAACGCATCAACGTCGAGGTGGCAGTGGGTATCGATGATTTCTGGCATGATTTCCCTCACCCTAACCCTCTCCCAAAGGGAGAGGGGGGAGTCCCCTGAGCATGTGAATTTCCCTGGTCTTTATACAGAGAATGGATACTTGATCGGCTCGTGGTATCTGTAGCCGCTGACCTCGAAATCATCCAGTGTTACCCGGGTTTCGATATCCTCGAGGGTTTTAATCTCCGGGTTGATATGCAGCTGGGGTGGTGCATAGGCAGTGCGTTTGAGCTGCACGTCGCGCATCAACTCCAGCTGGTCCTCGTAGATGTGGGCGTTGACGATCTTGTGGTAAGCCTCTCCAGGTTGCTTGCCGGTGATTTGCGCCATCAACTTGAGAAACGTAAACACCTGC
>DAOUQU010000443.1 GCA_030625445.1 Gammaproteobacteria bacterium | reverse complement strand
ATCGTAGACATCGACTCCACGCTGTGCATCGGCTGCAGGCGCTGCGAAGCCGCCTGCCCGTTTGGCGCTCCGCAGTTTGATCCGATCGAGAAGATCGTCAAGAAGTGCAACATGTGCGTCGACGAGATCGATGCCGGCCGCAAGCCCTACTGCGTCATGGCCTGCATGATGCGTGTGCTGGATATCGGCCCCATCGAAAAGATCTGGGACGGCACCCTGGAGACCGTGGCCATGGGCGGCAATGATACAGTCTCTCGCCAGGTCAAGAATATGACCAGCATCGAGCTTACCAAGCCATCCATCGGCTTCGTTGCCCACAGCAAGGGAAAAGTCAAATGAGCAGCAGCGCAACTCTACAATCTTCTGAAATCCCGGATTTACTGGCCACTTTCCGTGAGCATGTGGCCGAAGACCTGCAGGTACTCGCTACCCTTCACGACCGTGAACCTGACGCGACGCTGCTGCAACAGCTCAGGGAAGTTGATTTCCCCTCCTCTTTGACGCTGCTACCGGAGACCGAACCTGGCATCGAGGCCATGACCCTGGTGAAGCAGGCGCTGTCGGCGCTCGCCACAGATCCGGATAAAGAGGTTCTGGATGAGCTGGCGGCTGACTACGCCAGCATCTATCTGAACCACAACATCAGCGCCTCGCCGGAAGAGTCCGTGTGGCTGGATGAAGACAGCCTCATGTGTCAACAGAGCATGTTCCAGGTGCGCTCCTGGTACGAGTCCCATGGCCTGGAGATTCCTGACTGGCGGCTGCGCCCGGACGACCACCTGGTCTATGAACTGCAGTTCATCGCCTTCCTGCTCGACAGGGATGATCAGATGGAGACACTCGAAAAGACAGCCACCTTCATGGATGAACACCTGCTGCGTTGGTTGGGCAACTTTGGCGAGCGGGTGCTGGTGCGCTGTGACACGCCCTGGTTTGCCGGTGCTGCTGCGCTGACCGCAGCCTACTGCGAAGAGCTTCGCGACATCCTCGCGGAAGTGCTGCAGCAGCCCCGCCCCTCTCGCGAAGAGATAGAAGAGCGCATGCAACCGAAGCGTCAAGCGGAAGCCGTACCAGTCGCATTCACGCCGGGCATGGGGCCGGTTGTTTGATAAAATGCCGTAGGCGCACAATACAAGCCTCCCCCTTTAACAAAGGGGGGATTGAGGGGGAATTTTATTTAAGAATGTACCGTAGGGTGGCATAAGCGGTAGCGCATCCCACCATTTTCGGTGCAATGTGCTCCACTTATTGACACCCTACGACTAAAACCTAAAACCTAAAACCTAAAACCTCCCAGACCCGTACGCTGACATAAGCGGCAGCACATCAAGGATAATCTGTGACCAATAATGCAAAGCACCACAAAACATCTCAAGGATATAGTCAC
>DAOUQU010000227.1 GCA_030625445.1 Gammaproteobacteria bacterium | reverse complement strand
GATGCTGCAACAGATTATTGCAGAGAAGTGGCTACGTGCCAGCGCCGTGGTGGGGATTTTCCCCGCCAACGCGGTCGCTGACGATATCGAGATCTACACCGATGAGTCGCGTGAGGAGGTTGCCGCCACCCTGCACTTCCTGCGCAAACAGGGGAAGCAGCCCCGTGGAAAATACAATGAGTCACTGGCCGATTATGTCGCACCGGGATCAACGGGCATCAAGGATTACATCGGTGGATTCGCCGCCACAGCCGGCATCGGCATCGATGAGAAGACCAGCGAATTTGAAGCGGATTATGACGACTACTCATCGCTGATGTTGAAGGCGCTCGCTGACCGGCTCGCCGAAGCATTGACCGAGTGGCTGCATCTGAAGGTGCGCAGGGAGATATGGGGCTATGCGGCGAATGAAACATTCAGCAATGATGAGCTCATCGCTGAGAAGTATCATGGCATCCGCCCAGCCATGGGCTACCCGGCCAGTCCGGACCACACCGAGAAAGATCTGCTGTGGGAACTGCTCGATGCCGAGAAAAACACCGGCATCTGGCTGACGGAGTCCAAAGCGATGGTGCCGACAGCAGCTGTCAGCGGCCTCTATTTCGCGCATCCGCAAAGCCGCTATTTTGCGGTGGGTAAACTCAACAGGGATCAGTTGGCAGACTATGCCGGGCGCAAAGGCGTTGAACTTGCAGAGATGGAACGCTGGCTGGGACCGAACCTGGCCTATGAGCCGGGGTGATGTTGCTCAGGTGCTGAAAAAGACGGACCACGAAAGTCACGAACCACACGAAAAATAGAAAAATCCAACACATCCGTTTTCGTGATTTTCGTGCATTTCGTGGTTAAAGATCCTTAGTTGTTACCCTCTTCCTTCGAAGAGGAACCAAACCATCTTTTCCAGAAAGGCGGCTTTTTGGCGCTGCTATTTTCATCACCGTGCGAACCACTACTCTCACCGGAAACGCTTTCAGCTTCTCCTGGCTTGATCTCCCTGTATGTGCCGTCATCACTCCTGGCTACAGTCAGTTTTTTGACGGCGCCGTTAAATTCGCTGGAGTAAATTTCACTTCCATCCAGCGTTATCACAATGCGGTCACCCTTACGAACCTCCTTACTGAAATTGATATAGGGATTCAGAATCTCTTCAAGTTTTTTCAGTTGCCCCGCATTCAGTCCGGCCTCTCTGGCAGCACTGAATAATGTGACAGTAACAACGCCTTCAATGCGTTTCATTTCGCCCGTCGCTGCGTTGTTGTCAACCAGACTGGCCGACGCAGGCTCTACTGGCGTCGCCTGCCGGGGTTTCTCGACAGCTGGCGCAGGCTTTACAGACACCTCCCGCCGGGATTTCTCAACAACTGGCGCAGGCTCTACAAGCACCTCCCGCCTGGGTTTCTCAACAGCTATAGCGGTTGTAGAAACCTCACCTGTGAGCATCTTGCCATCCACATTCCTGACTTCATAGTCACTCAAACTACCCTCCTTGCGAGTAACAACAAGATTTTTCCTGGCACCATGAAACTCGATCCTGTGTATCCGCTCCGCATCATTGCCTGTTTTTGCTGCACCGGGATCGAGGAAAATCGTCAGCTTGTCGCCTTTACGCAACTCGCGGCTTGAATCGAGATAGGGTTTGAAAATCCTTCCGATCCGGGCAGTCTGATTAGCGCTCATACCGGCATCACTTGTGGCCTGAGAGAGGGATGAAGTGATCACAGCTTTATGTTCAATATAGCCGCCTGAAAGTTGCTGCTGATCATCAGCCACCATGCTTTGCGACGGCTCTTCTTCAACCTGCACGGCAGTAGTTTCGCGACTCTCCTCTCCGACAAAGCTGACACCCTGTGGAGAGTCGATACCGTCAGTTGCAACATAAGTGACTCTCTTCGCTGTCGCATCCTCTGTTAATGAATCCTCCATTGATTCCTCCGCTACGGCTGAAGTAATCGCTTCTTCCATTGATTCATCAGCTACGGATGAAATGGTTGACTCTTCTGTTGAATCATCAACTGTGGATGAAATGGTTGATTCTTCTTCTGAATCATCAACCGCAACTGAAAGAGTTGTCTCTTCTATTGAATCATCAACTGCAGATGAAGCGGTTGACGCTTCTTCTGAATCATCAACTGCGGATGAAATGGTTGACGCTTCTTCTGAATCATCAACCGCAGCTGAAAGAGTTGTCTCTTCTGTTGAATCATCATCTGCTGCAGAAAGGAAGTTCTCAGCTGATTCAGCTTCATCTGATAATGCGAGCTCGCCCGAATTCTCCTCGTCAGATGCAGCAACCTCCAGTTGACTCTCATCACTTGATGACTCTTTCGCAGACGGGAGAGTCACTGGTGCTGTCTTGAACTCCACAGCGTCCGTAGCAGTGGTGCTTCCAATTTCCGGGGAGCCGGTTTGTTTCGGCTCACCCAGAGTCATTGAAGCTCCGTTATTGGTATCTTTTGATGGATTTGGATCATAAATAAAAAAGATATAAACCGCTGCGGCTAACAAGATAACAATGGGAACAAGCAATAAATACTTCATACGGTTCATCATGACAAAATCACTGTAATTGTATGTTTTTTTCATATTTGTTGGAGAAAAGCCTATATAGGCTGATTCATTGGAAGACGACGGTCAACCAACGTAGCTATAGAAAAGCACGCCTTTCAGCTTGCTGAACACAAGACGCTTGTCTTGCGGGCGAATCGAGAAGCAGCCCAGACTGCGCCCGCCTGAGGCGACATACCCGGCTGTGTGAATGATAATATCCCGTCCACCCTTTCTGGGCGGCAGGCCTACCAGTCGATTGCCAGATTCGAGACCCTGCACCGAGAGGTAGGGAAGACCCTTCGTGCTGGTGCGCCCCTCTTTGGTGCCTACCCTGTAGAAACCTTTGGTAGTTTGATGCGATCCGTTCGCATTACTGGTTGAAGTAACACGCCCTCCGATGGGGCCTGATTTTCTACCATGCGCAACCTGCACCGAAGTCACGCCTGCTGTATTCAGGTTGATGATATGCAGACGCTTGGTCGTTGCCATCTTGGTATAGTCAGCGATGGCGATATGCGTCTGCGCCAGGCCTGAGGATCTCTTGTTCTCCTGGTAATACTTGAAGGCGCGCACCAATGCTTTCCTCTCCACCTTCCCGGAAGCCGCGACTTTGTCGAATACCTTCTCCAGCTTGCGATCTTTTGGCTTCCAGTTGTTATCCGCTACTGTTGGGGAGCCAAAACCGAGGTTTTTCCAGAAGGATTTCTTTGTGCCGCTTTGCTCTCT
>DAOUQU010000110.1 GCA_030625445.1 Gammaproteobacteria bacterium | reverse complement strand
GGCTTTAAGGCGATATTTTTTATCCCAGATATCGAGCGAGGCGGACTGCAGCGGAATTTTCCGCCGACTCTCTGCTGAATCATGAATCCTGGCGATGTTTCTTGTGGTCATTGATGGCTCCTCCTGGGTGGTTGCTGCAGTTGGCTTTAGAGCTCTTGTTCTGCAAAAATCGGGGTGTTTTCTATATATTGTGCTTTTTTATAATAATAAACACTATATGTGGATTGTCAATGCTCTTTGTGAAAAAAATAACTGAGGGGCGTGCGGAGAGGTGGTCATCTGACAACGAGTGAAAAGAGACCCCATGCGGCGCAATGCGCAGGCTTATTGACGCCCTACGGGTCTGAGTAGTGAGTAGTGAGTAACACGGATGCACACTGATTTTTCCCCATCAATTATCTGTGTGTATCTGTGGTTAAGTTATTTGCTGTTTTCGATTCTTGCCCAGGAGTCGCGCAGGGTGACGACGCGATTCATGACCAGTTTGTCGGTAATCACGCTGTCGCGGCAGAAGTAGCCTTCACGTTCGAATTGAAAACGCTCGCCCGGCTGCGCTTCGCCCAGCGAAGCTTCCAGCAAGGCGTTTTCAACCACCACCAGGGATTGCAGGTTAAGATGATGCTTCCAGTCTTCGATCTCCTTATCAGAATCCGGCGCAGGATGAGAGAAGAGACGGTCGTAGAGTCGCACTTCGGCCTTGACTCCGTGTTTTGCCGACACCCAGTGTATGACGCCCTTGATCTTGCGATCCGGCGGATTTTTTCCGAGAGTATCGGGGTCATAACTGCAGTGCAGTTCACTGATTTCACCCTGCTGATCCCTGATCACCTCGTCGCAGCGAATCACGTAGCTGTTGCGCAGTCGAACTTCTCCTCCAGTCACCAGGCGCTTGAACTTCCTGTTGGGCGCCACCTCCATAAAGTCATTGCGATCGATATAGAGTTCCCGCTCGAAAGGCAGCAGGCGCTTGCCCATGCTCTCATCCTTGGGGTGGTTCGGCGCTGAGAGCTGTTCGCTCTGATCTTCGGGGTAGTTGCTCAACACCACCTTGAGCGGACTCAGCACTGCCATGCGGCGCGGCGCGGACTGCTCCAGATCTTCACGTATGCAGCTCTCGAGCATGCCCATCTCGATGCTGTTATCCGCCTTGGTGATGCCGATGCGGTTGCAGAATTCACGAATCGAAGCAGGGGTATAACCGCGGCGACGCAGCCCGGCGATAGTCGGCATGCGCGGATCGTTCCAGCCGTTGACCAGGCCGTCATCCACCAGCTGTGTCAGCTTGCGCTTGCTCATCACCGTATATTGCAGATTGAGACGTGAAAATTCGATCTGCTGCGGATGGCAGTCGATCGTGATGTTGTCCAGCACCCAGTCATACAGTGGACGGTGATCTTCGAACTCCAGCGTACACAGCGAGTGGGTGATCCCCTCCAGTGCGTCGGAGATGGGGTGGGTGAAGTCATACATCGGGTAGAGACACCAGGCATCACCGGTCTGATGATGGATCAATCCGCTGCGGATGCGGTAGATGACCGGATCACGCATATTGATGTTGGGGGCTGCCATGTCGATCTTTGCTCGCAATATCCGGCTGCCGTCCTCGAACTCACCGGCACGCATGCGCCCGAAGAGATCGAGATTCTCATCTACGGAGCGGTCACGCCAGAGACTGTTCCTGCCGGCCTCGGTAAGCGTTCCTCGATATTCACGCATCTCTTCGGCAGAGAGCTCGCAGACATAGGCAAGCCCCTTGCTGATCAGCTCCACCGCATAATCATGCAACTGCTCGAAGTAGTCGGAAGCGAAGTAGAGATTGTCCCAGTGGTATCCCAGCCACTCGACATCATGCTCGATGGCATCGACGAACTCCTCCTCCTCCTTCTGCGGATTGGTATCGTCAAAGCGCAGATTGCAGCTGCCCCGGTAATCCGCCGCGATGCCGAAATTCAACACGATCGACTTGGCGTGGCCGATGTGCAGATAGCCGTTTGGCTCCGGAGGAAAACGCGTCGCTATGCTGCTGTGCTTGCCGCTGGCCAGATCCGCATCGATCACCTGGCGGATAAAGTTTGTTGGTTTCTGCTCTTGCATTTAACTTCTCTAAACCCCGGTCTCTCGCCAGGACGCCAAGATCGCAAAGGTTTTTCCTGGCGGGCTTAGCGTCTTTGCGAGAGTAATGATTGTAATTTGGTAACTCAAGAATTATCAATCCAGGCAATTGCCTGGTCGATGCGGCGCAACGTCGCCTCCCTGCCTACCAGCGAGAGTGTCAGGTCGAGATCCGGCGAGGGTGCGCCGCCGGTAACTGCAATGCGCAGCGGCATGGCCACCTTGCCAAAGCCGACATCGAGCTGCTCAACCACGGCTGCAACGGCAGCATGCAGGGATTCACGCTGCCAATCATCCAGCTTTTCAAGTGCCGACCTTACAGCCTTCAGCGCTTCTACGGATTCAGGTTTAAATGCCCGCTTTGCCGCTTTGGCGTCATACTCATCAAAATCGCGGTAGTAGAAGAGTGAAATATCAGCCAGCTCTTCGAGCGTCTGCGCACGTTCACGCTGCGCTTCAACAACCGCCTGCAGATGGTGTCCCACCGTGACCTCGAGACCACGCTGATTCAGATGCGGCGCCAGCTGAATTGCAACATGGCGGGCATCATGCTCTTTCAGATAGTGCTGATTGATCCACTGCAGTTTTTCAGTGTTGAAGGCGGACGGCGCCTTGTTGACACCCTCCAGCACAAACAGTTCGATCATCTCTTCAGTGGAGAAGATCTCCTGGTCGCCATGAGACCAGCCGAGCCGTACCAGGTAGTTGAGCAGCGCATCGGGAAGGTAACCCTCCTCCTTGTACTGCATGACACTGACCGCACCATGGCGCTTGGAGAGGCGCGCTCCATCGTCACCGAGAATCATCGGCAGGTGCGCATATTTCGGCACCGGAAGATTCAGCGCCTGCAGCATATTGATCTGCCGTGGCGTGTTGTTGATATGATCGTCACCGCGAATCACATGCGTGATATTCATATCGGCATCATCCACCACAACGGTCAGGTTATAGGTGGGTGAACCGTCGCTGCGGCGAATAATGAGGTCATCGAGTTCGCGGTTGTTGATAAACAACCTGCCGCGAATGAGATCGTCAACCACCACGTCACCTTCGTCCGGATTGCGAAAGCGGATCACATGCGGCTCGTTACCGGGAATATTCCTCTCTCTGCAGTGGCCATCGTAGCGCGGCTTCTGTTTGCGCTTCATCTGCTCTTCACGCAGCCTGTCGAGACGCTCCCTGCTGCAGTTGCAGCGGTAGGCAAGCCCCTTCATCATGAGGGATTCAATCACCTCCTCATAACGTTCAAAACGCTCTGTCTGAAAGAAGGGGCCTTCGTCATAATCGAGCCCCAGCCACTCCATTCCCTCGAGAATGGCATTGACTGACTCCTGTGTAGAACGCTCCAGGTCGGTATCTTCGATGCGCAAAATGAACCCCCCTCCATGCTTGCGCGCATAAAGCCAGGAGAAGAGTGCTGTGCGGGCACCGCCAACATGCAGGTAACCGGTGGGACTGGGAGCAAATCTGGTGCGAATGGTCATGGTTTTATGGAGATCCACTTAAAGTTGGCAGTTGGCAGTTGGCAGTTGGCAGTTGGCAGTTGGCAGTTGGCAGTTGGCAGTTGGCAGTTGGCAGTTGGCAAAACTCTAATCGAGTCATTGCCATCTGCAAGCATTTTTTGCTGGAATCTGTAACTTTTTTTGTTGTTTTTACTGCAAACTGCATACTGACGACTGCCAACTTTGTTTTCTTGCTGCAAACTTTTTAATCAGTTACTCATTACCTTGACAGAGCTGTCGGCACGCAACTGCTTGATATAGCCGGAGAGTGAACTTTGTCCACGCGCCGTTTCCATGTTTAGACGTTCACTGTCACGCTCTTCTGCAGTGAGTGCGGCAGGATCACCCTCAACGACTGATGAGACGCCAATCACAGCAACGCTGCCGGATGCCAGTTCAACCTTTCCGTAACTGCTCTTTCCCTCTACGGGACGCGACTGCGCGAAAGCCTTGCTGACAATTTGGGGGTCAATCTCCTGGTTGCCTGTACGTTTTACTGCTTTATCCTGTACGAGTTTTAATGATTCGTCAGCAGCAATATCACCCATACTGGCACCCTCCTGCGTGAGCAGTTTCAATACCTCGTCCGCGCGCTTCTCAGTGAGCTCCGTAGTCTGCTCTTTTTCCAGAATCGAGCGAATCCCGGCACTCACCTCATCCAGTGGCTTTGCGGTCTCCTCTTCATGATTCGCCACACGAACGACCATGTAGTTATCGTCCTCAAGCTCCAGCACATCACTGTTGCGTCCGGAGTTCAGCACATCATCACCAAATGCTGCTTCAATAATTTTCGCATTGGCAAACTTGCCGCTGGCGCCAGTGCGTGGAAGCCAGTCACTCTCCTGGACCTTGACGCCAATCGCATCGGCTACAGTCTGCAGCGTGCCTGAATCAGCATATGAGAGCTCTGCAAGCTGGTCATACTTCTCGCCAAAGAGCGCATCAGCTTCCCGCTTTTTGAATTCATCAGCCAGCTTCTGTTTGACGTCATCAAATGACTGCAGATCTCCACCCTCGACCTTTGTCACCTGGATGATGTGATAGCCAAAACGCGAGCGCACCAGCTCACTGATTTGATCCTGCTGCAGTGCAAATGCCGCATCCTCAAACGGCTTGACCATCATGCCCCGCTCTACCTCTCCAAGATCGCCACCATTGGATCCGGAACCCTTGTCATCAGAGTGCTCTTTGGCCAGTTCAGAAAAATCGGCCCCTGCTTTAATCTCGTCAAGCAGTTTTTGCGCCTCGGCTTTTGCGTCATCATCACTGACATCACCGCCGACCTTGATCAATATATGACGTGTCGTACGTGTTTCAGGGCTTTTGAACTCATCCTTTCGCTCTTCATAGCTCGCCCTGAGCGCCTCTTCATCGACGCTGATATCTGCTGACAGGGCAGCATGGTTGAGTTCTACATACTCGAGCTTGACGCGCTCCGAACGACGGAAATTTTGCTTGTTTTCGTTATAATAAGATTCAATGTCACTGTCGCTGGCCTCGACCTGATCCTTGTAGCTGTCAGAATCAATCAACAGCCATGAGACCACACGCTGCTGATTTTTGCGTCGGATCAATGCGTCAATTTCAGCATCAGTGACAAACGCCGAAGTGGAAATAGCATTGGTCAACAGCCCTGTTCCCAGACTCATGCGCAGATTTTCAGTGAATGCATTGATATTGCGGCCCTGGGATCTCATCACCCGTTCGTACTCATCCTTGTCGAAAACTCCATCACGCTGAAACACCTCCATGCTGCGGATCTGCTGTCTCACCATCTCGTCGCCGGCGCGAATATTGAGATTATCAACCTGCTGCGTGAGCAATGCATCCTGGATCATCTCGTTCATCACCTGCTGGCGCAGCATGTCGTCGTTAAAAAACTCGGGGATTTTGCCGCCAAACTGCTGACGCAGGTTGTTGCGGTAGTTGTTGAGATTGTTCTCCATAGTGCGCTGCGTAATCTCGACATTGCCGACTTTTGCTACGACCGGATCCGAGCCTCCCCCTACATACTCCTGAATCCCCCAGAGTGCGAAAGGAATACTGATCAAAATAACGATGGCATAGGCAAACCAGCCCTGCGCTCTATCTCGAATTTGCTGCAACATGGTATTAACCCGGTATGCGGTAACTTCCAATTAATAAAAAAGGGGCATCCGGATGGATGCCCCTTTCTGAATAGTGGCGGAGCGGACGGGACTCGAACCCGCGACCACCGGCGTGACAGGCCGGTATTCTAACCAACTGAACTACCGCTCCAATATTTGGTGGGTGCTGAGGGGATCGAACCCCCGACCCTCGCCTTTTAAGGGCGATGCTCTCC
>DAOUQU010000328.1 GCA_030625445.1 Gammaproteobacteria bacterium | reverse complement strand
GATAGCGCCGTTGCTTGAACAGGAACGCGAGAACTGGGACTATTTCCTCACCTTGCCTGAGTACGACCGCAACCGGATTCGCTGGAGCACCATGAAGGGCGCCATGCTGGGGCAACCCCTGTTCGAGTTCTCCGGTGCCTGTGTCGGCTGTGGTGAAACACCTTATCTGAAGCTTGCGACACAGTTGTTCGGTGACCGCATGATTGTTGCCAATGCAACGGGCTGTTCTTCGATCTATGGCGGCAATCTGCCGACAACGCCCTGGACGACTGATGGGGAGGGGCGTGGGCCTGCCTGGTCGAATTCATTGTTTGAAGACAATGGCGAATTCGGTCTCGGTTTTCGTCTGGCAATCGATTCGCATACTGAGCAGGCCCGTGTGTCGCTGGGTAAATTATCTGATCAGCTAAACCCGGAACTGGTTGCATCGATCCTGCAGGCCGACCAGTCAGATGAACCGGGCATTCATGAGCAGCGCCAGCGCATCGATCAGCTGCGCTCAGCGCTCGCCAGCATCGACAATGCAGATGCCCGCAGCCTTGAATCAGTCGTCGATTACCTGGCAAAGAAGAGTGTCTGGGCTATAGGCGGCGATGGCTGGGCGTATGACATTGGCTTTGGTGGCGTTGATCATGTGCTCGCATCAGGGCGCGATGTGAACATCCTGGTGCTGGATACCGAGGTTTATTCAAACACCGGTGGGCAGATGTCCAAGGCGACGCCGAAAGGCGCTGTGGCCAAATTTGCCGCAGCAGGAAAGTCGGTGGCCAAGAAGGACCTGTCCATGATCGCCATGGCCTACGAGAATGTTTATGTCGCCCAGGTAGCCTTCGGCGGTAAGGACATGCAGACGCTGAAAGCCTTCATGGAGGCGGAGTCCTTTCCCGGGCCTTCGTTAATCATTGCCTACAGTCCCTGTATTGCACATGGCGTAGATTTGTCGTTCAATCTGCGTCAGCAGGACCTCGCATTGAAGAGTGGTCACTGGCATCTGTTCCGCTATGATCCTCGCCGGCTGCTGAAGGGCAAGAACCCGCTGCAGCTGGATTCGAAAGCACCATCCATTCCCTACGCGGATTTTGCGTCAACTGAGATGCGATTTAGCATGCTGCAGCGTAGCCACCCTGATATTGCACAGACTTTCATGCAGCAGGCGCAGCAGGAAGCCGTTGAGCGTTACAATCATTATCGCCAGCTCGCTGAGATCTCCTATGCAGAAAGTGACCAGGCAGCTGAACAAAACGAGGAGTAACCAATTATGGATCTGACCACCGACTACCTGGGTCTGAAACTTGCCAACCCGCTTGTCCCCTCTGCGTCACCACTTTCGAAGGATCTGGATAGTGTTCGCAGGCTGGAAGATGCCGGAGCATCAGCCATCGTCATGTATTCGCTGTTCGAGGAAGAGGTCAGGGCGGAAGATCAATTCATGGATGCCTATTTATACAATCAGGACATCGGGCATGCCGAGGCCGACAGCTATCGACCGGTATCGGATGATTACCAGACCAGCATCGATGAATATCTTGCGCATATATTTTCGCTGAAGCAGGCAGTGGACATCCCCATTGTCGCCAGTTTGAATGGAGTCACCACGGGCGGCTGGATTGAACATGCACTGGAAGTGCAAGAAGCAGGCGCAGACGCCCTGGAACTAAATGTTTACCATGTTGCGGCAGACATCACACAGTCCGGGCAGGATATTGAGCAGATGTATCTCGATGTACTGGTGGCATTGCGCAGCCAGGTGCAAATGCCTTTGATCATGAAACTTTCACCCTATTTCAGCTCCGTGGCAAACATGGTCACCAGGCTGGAAGAGAGTGGTGTTGATGGCGTCTCGCTGTTCAATCGTTTTTATCAGCCGAGCATTGATATAGAAACCCGCGCAGTGAGCCCGGAGCTGAATCTCTCCACCTCACCGGAAAGCCTCCTCGCCATGCGCTGGATCGCTATTTTATCCGGCAAGGTCAACATTACACTGGCTGCGACCGGGGGTGTGCATACGGCGGATGATGTCATCCGCCTGCTGATGGCAGGGGCGGATGTTACGCATATGTGCAGCGCCCTGTTGTTGAACGGGCCTGAATACCTGGGCAAAGTGCTTGCGGAAGTCTCGGACTGGCTGGAAGAGAACGAATACGAATCCATTGCACAACTCAAGGGCTGCACCAGCCAGCAGCACGCGCTGGACCCGGTTGCCTACGAACGTTCTAACTACATGCGGGTGCTCAATAGTTACAAACCCT
>DAOUQU010000034.1 GCA_030625445.1 Gammaproteobacteria bacterium | reverse complement strand
G
The DNA here is from genome assembly GCA_030625445.1 of Gammaproteobacteria bacterium. Taxonomy (GTDB): domain Bacteria; phylum Pseudomonadota; class Gammaproteobacteria; order Chromatiales; family Chromatiaceae; genus Sva-25. The sequence goes on along the minus strand of DAOUQU010000034.1, from coordinate 10,309 downwards.
TGCGCGGTGATCTGGCCATCAAGATATTCGGCGATGATACGGAAGCTCTGAACCGCACAGCTGAAGCGATTGTAGCGGCTGTCAAAACCATTGACGGCGCCGAGGATGTCTACACTCCCCGCAACGAAGGCGCGCAGTATTACAGCCTCAAAGTCGATCGCCTGGCCGCCGGGCGCCTGGGTCTGGATGTCGATGCCCTGGAGGGTCTGCTGCGCATCCAGGTCGAAGGCTTGCAACTGAGCACCATCTACAAAGGCAACCGCCGTATTCCACTGCTGCTGCGCGGCCCGGAAAGCCTGCGTGATTCGCCGGCGAGCTTTGCAGCCCAGCATATTGTATTGCCGAATGGAAGCCGTGGTCACCTGCATGACCTGGTGCATATGCAACGTACCGAAGGCCCTGTCTCTGTGAATCGTGAACGCGGCAAGCGCATGGCCGTGGTGATCGCCAATGTTTCGGGGCGCGATCTTGTCGGTTTTGTCGAGGAGGCCAAAGCGATGGTCGCCGAGCAGATCAAACTGCCTGCAGGAAACTACCTCGAATGGGGTGGTGAGTTTGAAAACCAGCAGCGTGCAGCACAGCGTCTGACGCTTGTCGTGCCGATAGCACTGGGCCTGATCTTTCTCATTCTGTTTACTACCTTCGGTTCGGTGCGACAGGCCATACTGGTTTTGAGCAACATCCCCTTTGCCCTGATCGGCGGCGTGGTCGCCCTGTGGTTGACGGGCGAGTATCTGTCGGTACCGGCTTCAGTCGGTTTTATCGCACTGCTGGGTATTGCAGTGCTCAATGGCGTGGTGATGCTGACCTATTTCAACCAGCTGCTGGCGCTGGGTCTTCCTGTCGGTGAAGTTGTGCTGGAGGGCGCCAAACGCCGTCTCCGGCCGGTCATGATGACAGCGACTATCGCCGCCTTTGGCCTGGTTCCGCTGCTGTTCGCCAGTGGCCCCGGTTCCGAAATTCAGCGACCATTGGCGATTGTAGTGATCGGTGGACTGGTGTCGTCGACACTGCTGACATTGATTCTGTTGCCGATTCTTTACCGCCGTTTTGGCGACTCTAACCCGCAGGAGAGCTAAGATGGAACCACTCGCACTATTGTCCATCGTTGTCTCGACGGCGATTGAAGACAGCATCGTAGACTGGCTGCTGGAACAGGAGCAGATATCGGGTTTTACCAGTCTGCCTGTCAGTGGCCATGGAACCTCCATCCATTCGCTTTCGATCCATGAACAGGTCACCGGGCGCAAAAAACAGGTTCTGTTCCAGACGCATCTGCCTGCATCACAAACCCGGGGTGTAATAGATGCGCTCAAACAAAAGTTCCATGGCAGCGGTATTCACTACTGGGTAGTACCGGTTGCGGATGCCGGGAGATTGTGAGAATTACAGTTCCCACCAGAAGTTGCTGGAACGCTGAAGAGGGGCAACAGGAGAAGCACAACTGGTCAATATTTATTGGCGGCCCCGTGGCATAGTGCTACTGATAATCAGCATGCAACATGACCTGTCAACCTGCCGTTTTGTTGATCCACTGCAGTGATCTCGACACGGACTATGCGGTTTTCCATGGAGGACTCTTTTTGCGAAACCGGGAAACGTATGCGCAGGTAATTCGGGGTATAACCAACATACCAGTCGCCATCCTCATCTGTGGCTCTGCTCTCGACAAGCACGTCGACAGATTGATTGAGTGCGGCTGCCAGTGAGGTGCTCTTCATCTCTGACATTAGTTGATGAAGCTCTCTGCTGCGCTGACGTTTTATCGCGTCATCAACCTGTGCAGGGAGTTCTGCCGCCCTGGTTCCGGGGCGCGGGGAGTAGCTGAAGATATGCATGTGTGAAAATTGAAGCTGGCGCAGGAACTCCATTGTCTGCTGCCACTCGGCATCGCTCTCACCGGGAAATCCGACGATGATGTCGGTGGTGATATTCAGTTCAGCAACCTGCTGCTGTGCATCCGTCATCAGCTGCTGAAAATCCGCCGTCTTGCAGCGGCGCGCCATGCGGCGCAGCACCGAATCCGTACCGCTCTGCAGCGGCAGATGCAGATGCGGCATCAGGCGCCTGTTGTCAAACAGCTTCCAGAAGCCGTCGGGTATATCCCATGGCTCCAGTGAGCCAAGACGCAGACGCGGAATTGTTGTCTGCTCAAGTATGCTGCTGATCAGCTCAGAGAGATCAACTCCCAGGCCGCTGCCATAACCGCCCAGATGTACGCCGGTAATCACCGCCTCCTGAATTCCCTGAGCATGCAGATCATTGATTTCCTCGATGATCGCTATGAGCGGACGGCTGCGCTCTTCGCCGCGGGCCTCGGTGACAATGCAATAGGTACAGCGATACCTGCAGCCATCCTGGACCTTGATGAATGCGCGCTGGCGGCCGCGGCGGAAGAGGGGGTTTTCGCCTGGCTCCGTGGCGATCTGCGGCATGGTTGGAACAGAAAAGGCTTCCGCCACCAGGCGTGGAAGTTTCTCCTTGTCACGATTTTCCACCAGCAAGTCGACGCCGGGAAGCGCGCTGCTCTCGTCAGGATTCAGGGAGGAATAACAGCCGCTGACGACCAGTTTGGCCTGCGGATTGGAGCGCTGCGCACGGCGGATCAGGCGACGCGATTTGCGCACCGCCTCTTCGGTCACCGCACAGGTATTGACCACAACCAGGTCGGCATGCTCGATATCAGCAGCCACGTGGTGGCCCTGCTGGCGAAACTGCCGCGCCCAGCTCTCCAGTTCGGCTTCATTGAGGCGACAGCCAAGCGTTTGAAAATGCACTTGCATTCAATCGTTCTTCCCGGGCTCACCGAATGAGCCACCACTGTTGTTACTATTCATATTTGATTGATGCGCTTCGTTCCTCGGCAGCATCCTATAATTTGCTGCGGGGCTAGAAGCGGATTCAAAGTAATATCCTGACTGCAGCTATTTTACCGGACAATTAACAGGCAAGTGACCATGGAACAACCATTGAATAACCAGGCGCTCTCTGCGGATCAGATTCTGCTCCAGTTTTGGCCATTTATTCTGCTCACGATAGCTCTTGTTGTCGCTGTCGTCAGCATGATGATGCTCTATCGCAGTCGCAATCAGCTGAGCGAATGGATCACTGAATCCCGTCTTCTGCAACGGGAGTATGAGCGAAATTTTAACTCGCTGCTGATCGATACGCGTGAAGATATGCTGCGCCAGGTTGAAGATGGACAGCGCGCCGAGCAGCAGATGCTGCTGCTCAACAGCAATCGTCTGCAGCAGGAGATGGAGCGGCGTTTTGGTGAAATGGTGGCGTCAATCAGTCGGGATCATGGCGCACTGCAGGCGCAGATGGCCGAGCGTCTGGAGAAATTTCAGAGTGTGACCACAGAATCACTCTCTGATGGCAAGCTCGCTCAGCAGCAGGTATTGTCAAATGGAGTGGAGCAGCTCGGCAACCTGGTCAACCAGGCATTGCTGCAGCACGGCGAAGCGCTTGGCAAACGCGTTCATCAGTTGATGGAGAGCACTGACCAGCGTCTCAAGGAGATCAGTGGTGTCGTCGATGAGCGCCTCAGCAAGGGATTTGAGAAGACAACGGAGACATTCACCCTGGTGCTGGAGCATCTGAGCCGCATCGACGAAGCACAAAAGCGCATTGCCGAGCTCTCATCCAATGTGGTGAGTCTGCAGGAGTTGTTGTCCGATAAACGCTCACGCGGGGCCTTTGGCGAGATGCAGCTTGCCTCGCTGGTCGAAAATCTGCTGCCGCAGAAAGACTTCTCTCTGCAGCAGACGATGGGCAATGGAACGCGGGTCGACTGTCTGCTGCGCCTGCCCGAACCCACAGGCAACATCGCCGTAGATGCCAAGTTTCCACTGGAGTCGTTTCAACGCATGACCGATACGGCACAACCACAGACAGAGCGTCAAAAGGCGGGCCGGCAATTTCATCAGGATATCAAGAAACATATCAACGATATCGCTTCAAAATATATTATTCACGGAGAGACAGCCGATGGCGCCATGATGTTCATTCCGGCAGAAGCCGTATTCGCAGAGATCCACGCCCATCATCCGAAGCTGGTTGAAGATGCGCAGCGCAAGAGTGTGTGGCTGGTCTCTCCAACCACGATGATGGCTGTATTGACCACAGCCAGGGCGGTTTTGCGTGATGCTGCAATGCAGAAACAGGTGCATCTAATCCGCGATCATCTCTATGCCCTCTCACAGGACTTTGAACGCTTTCGTCAGCGCATGGGAAAACTCTCTCAACACATCTCGCAGGCGCACCAGGATGTCGACGAGGTGGAGATTTCCGCCCGGCGGATCAGCAGCCGTTTTCAAAAAATAGACCAGGTGGAGCTGGACTCATAAAGAAAGTTTGCAGTCGTCAGTTTGCAGTAGTCAGAAGCATCATCGGGTCATTACCATTTGCAACTCTTTATTGCCGCAATCTGTAATTTTTTGTTTTTACTGCAAACTGCATACTGAAGGCTGCAAACTTCTTTTTCCTGCCAACTGCCAATGAATTAATGGTTGCCTGCAACCCTCAGGCATGATTAGATTCAGCGCAGAAATCATACAATCATCTCGATGGAGATTTACATTGAAAATAAACCCCGGAATTTTTTCGGCAACAGTCATTACATTGCTGATGGCCGCCAGCCATGTGGCAGCTGCAACAGATTCTCTGTTCTCCTATGTGCCCGAGGACACCATCTATTTCTACGCTAACAGTAAACCGATGCCAGCGGATTTTTATGATGAGCAGGTGCGTCAGGCCGAGCAGGTGCTGGCAATTGCTATTCATCAGATGGAAACAGCGAAAAAAACGGCTGCTGACAACAAGAAGGGTAAAGGATCTGCTGCTGCAACTGCTTCAACAGCAGACCTCGGTAGCAGCCGGGCTGGAAAATTCATTCAGGAGCTGATGCTGGAAGTGCTGCAGAATGCCGAGTCCGACAAACTTGCGAATATCGGCTTCAGCAGGGATTTTCACAGCATGATATACGGCATTGGCCTGACGCCTGTGATTCGTGTGGAGATTGACAACCCTGATGCTGTCATGGCGATGCTGAAACGTGTTGAACAACGAGCCGGGTTCAAGCTCAAATTCAACAACTGCGACGGACTGAACTGCCTGGTTGTTGCCGACGACAAGGGACAGGTGGGCGTTGCGCTGGTTATCCATGAAGATCACCTGGCTGCCAGCCTGTTTCAGAATGCCTATCGTGACAAGGTGCTGCAGCATCTGACAGGCAAGAACAAGCCGGAAAAGAGCTACTCCGCGGCGCAATTCAGGCAGTTTGTTGAGAGCAATCACTACAGTGGTTATGGCGAGGGTTTTTTCAAACTGCAGCAGGGCGTAGAAAATCTGCAGAATGTCGTCATTGCGACTGTGAAACAGAAGGGGGAGGGCAACGACATCGAGCAGGTGCAAAAATGTTTCCAGGTCGCCAAAGCTGTTGTCGCCCATACTCCGGAAATCATTATGGGGATCAAATCGATTCAGGGCCGCACAATCAATATGGAAGTCGTATTGAAAACCACCCCGGAGGTGTCGAAGAGATTAATGGCCATTCCGGCTCCAGTGAAAACTCTCGAGGTTTCAGCCGATCCTATGGTGGATTTTGGATTTAGCGCCGATGTGCCGAAGTTGCGTGACTCTTTGCTCTCCTTTATGGCATTTCTTGGCAACACTGGAGAGAAAGCAGGCTGCAAGGCTATCCGTAAAAAAGCGATGGACCAAGCTTCCATGGGTATTGCGATGGCGATGGGTATGGGGATCACCCAGGTCAAGACGCTCTATGCCGCCATCGACGAACTCAAGCTTGGCAAAAAAGGTCAGCCGGAAAATGTCAGCGCCCGTTTCTCCCTGGTGGCGGATGACCCGATGGGACTGGTGCGCATGCTCTCAATGTTTGCTCCTCCACTTGCCACGATCCAGGTGCCGGATGATGGCACTTCAGTTCCCCTTCCTGATGGCCTGCTGCCTGCCGGTGTTCCACCAGTCAATCTGACTCTTAAGGGTAAGGATCTGGATATTGTCATGGGTGATAAAGCGGCAACCAAAACAATGGATGCAAGCAAACCGGCATTTTTCTGGTTCACGAGCGACGGACCGCGCTATTACTCGATATTCGCGCAGCTCATGGAGAGCGCGCCGCCATCCGAGGAGATGACTCCAGAAGAGCAGAAGCAGGCAGTAGAGATGATGCGCCTGATGGGACAATATCAGCCCTGGATGTCACAGATGACGTATCCCGATGAGCGTGGAGTTGTCGTGGATATCACAGTGCGTTATCCGTAAAAACCTTATTAACCACCGAACACACTGAATACACGGAAAAGAAAACCAAACAAATCCCGTGTTATCCGTGTGTTCCGTGGTTCCTGGTTACCGCTTTGCAAGCGCGACATAGAAGATCGGGATCAGCAGCAGGCTCACCAGGATGGAGAACAGCAGTCCGGAGATGATGACCACGGCGAGCGGCTGCAGCATTTCAGATCCCTCACCATGGGCCATTGCCAATGGCAGCATGCCGAACACCGTCGTCAGGGTTGTCATCAGGATTGGTTTGAGTCTGATGCGTGCTGCTTCAACCGTGGCATTGATTCTCTGCATCCCGTTGCGACGCTGAATCTCAATGGTTTCGACCAGCACGATGGCGTTGTTGACAACGATGCCTGCGAGCATGATCATGCCGATCCACACCGGCATGGAGATAGGCGTTTCAGTCACATCGAGGCCAATTGAAACACCGATGACGCTGAAGGGAACCCCGAGCAGAATCACCAGCGGATTGCGCAGCGACTCATACTGCACGGCCATCACAACCAGCACCAGAAACAGCGCCAGCGCGAGCAGGATCATGCCGAGAGAGTGGCTCTGCTGCAGATTCTCGAGGCTGCCTGCCTCGATAATGCCATAGCCGTCAGGCAGATCGATGCTGTTGGCGATCTGCAGGGCTTCACGCAGGGTCTGCTGCATCTTGTCTGCATCAACGAGGGATGCGCTCACTTCAACGATGCGCTGCTGGCGGTCACGTTCAATGCTCGCAGGTGCAGCCTGGATAATAATGGATGCAACATCGGCGAGCCGCACTGCAGGATGCTCTTCGCTGTTTCTCAACAGCTGGATATTGTGCAGATCACCCGGGCTGCGCCATTGACTCTTTTTCAAGCGCAGGCGCACATTGATGCTGCGGTCATCGGCATAGAAGGTGGTGATGATCTTGCCATCGAGAGCGGTGCGCACCAGCTGGCCGATCGATGACGCATCGATGCCATAACGGGCCGCCTTCTCATGATCAATCTGAATCACCATCTCGCGGGCAGGATCCTCATTGGAGTGACGCAGGTTATTCAGGTTCGGCAGGGTTTGCAGCTTCTCCTTGAGCTGTTCGGCGATGGTGGTCAGGGTGTTCAGGTCTGCGCCGCGTATTTGAAGCGAGAGGTCATCTTCCCCCTGGTTAATGCGGATGCCGCGCATGGAGCGCACATAGGCGCGCATGCGCAGGCCTGGAATTCCGGCCTTCTCCATCTGTTTGCGGAACGCTGTGACCCACTCTTGTGCGGTCAGTGATCGCTGCGAGGCCTGCTTGAGCAGCACCTGGATGGATGAACGGTTTGGACGCTCGACCTGGGTGCGTCCAAAAATAAATCCGCCCACTGTGGTAAAGATCGTGTCGACCGCCGGCCGGGCATCGATGACATCCTCGACCTGACGTGTCAGCTTGTCCATGGTGTCGATATCCGTCCCTTCATCAGCGCTCAAAATCACCATGATGGACCCCTCGTCCATGGTTGGCAGCAGGCTATCCGGCAGCTCGAGAAAATCACGTGATGTAACTGCGATGCCAATCACAAACAGGGCAACCAGCAGCACTTTAATGATGGCAGGAAGGAGTAATATGCGCTGCAGAAGCCGGCTGTAGCCGCTTGCTGTAGCCAGGGTCACAGAAGAGATGATGCCTGTTTGCGGCGCCGGCTTCAGTCTGCCGGCCAGGGCCGGCACAAGGGTCAGCGAGACAACCATTGCAGCGACGATGGCCGAGGAGATGGTGAATATCATCTCCTGGAACAGCAGCCCGACGATGCTCACCAGCAGCATAAAAGGGAGGATGGCCGCCAGGTTAGTGGAGGTCGAGGCGAAAATGGCACCGGCGACCTCCTTGACGGCATTCGCAGGATCAGAGTTCATCTGCTGATGGCGATGGATATTCTCCAGCATCACGATGGTGCTGTCGACCAGCATGCCGATACCCAGCGCCAAGCCGCCAAGGGTCATGATATTGATATTGAGTCCCACGATTGACATCAGCCGAAAGGTCATCAGCATGGCGACAGGGATTGCCGTGCCGATAATCAGGGTGCGTTTCAGATCCCCCAGCATCAGGTAGACCACCAGCATTGCCAGCAGCGCGCCGCTGGCTGCAGCCTGCAGCGTCGTGTCGATAGCATTTTCAATCTGTGTGGATTCATCCTTGACGATGGCGAGAGAGATATCAGCAGGAATCATGCTGTTCTCGCGGAGATGTTCCAGCGCCAGCTTGACGGCTGTGACCACATCGACAGTATTCTCTCCGGGCTGTTTCTGCACCGAGACCTTGACCCCCGGCATGCCGTTGTTGCGCACCCGGATACGCTCGACTTCACTGCCGTCGTAGATAGTGGCAACATCGCTGACCAGCAGGTTCGATCTTGGCAGGCTGAGTTTTCCGAAGTCTTCGACACTGCTGAACTGACCGCGTGTCAGGCCGCTGATTTCGCCGCTGTTCATCTCAAGTCGGCCGGTCGCCGTGTCGCTGTTGCTGTTGCTGATGACATCGGTCAGTGTTGCAATATCAATGCCGCTGGCCGCCAGCCGCTCCTGGTCAACCTCTATCTGAATCTCGCGATTGACTCCGCCGCCGACTTCGATGGCTGCGATTCCGGGAAGATTCAACAGCAGCTTGCTCAAGGTGTAGTCAGCCCACTCCCTGATCTCCAGCGCCGAGCGCAGGGTGGAGGAGGCCAGCAGGATCATCACCGGCCGCTGAAAGGGATCGCGTTTATAGATGATCGGCGGTTCGACTGTATCCGGCAGAAAACGCCGCGCCCGGTCCAGGCGATTGCTGGCATCCCGCAGTGCGATATCGATATCCTTCTCAAAATCAAAGGAGAGATCAATGGCGGAGCGCCCCTTGCTGGTGGTTGAATGGATATGCACCACACCTTCGGTAATCGCCAGCTGCTCTTCGAGCTGACGTGTCACCTTGTCTTCCATGATTTTTGCCGGCACGCCGGGATCCATCACCCTGACGAGCACCTGCGGATAGATGACGTGCGGCAGCAGGTCGATACTCAGGCGGGTATAGGCGAGCACTCCCAGCATGATTACGGCAAGCGTCAGCATCACCACGCCGATGGGATGGCGCATGCACCAGATGCTGATATTGCCGCGGGATTCTTGCATTACTTTGTCTTGATATCGGCGCCATCCTCGAGACCGAGAAAGCCGCGCGTAACGATGGTCTCTCCATCACTGAGGCCGCTGCTGATAACGATCTGCCGGGATCCGAAAAAAGCGGCTTCCACAGTGCGTTTGTGCGCTTTGTTCCCTTCGACAACATAGACGTAGTGGCCGTCACGGGACTGCTGCAAAGCCTGGTAGGGAATCGATATCTGGTGTTTGACGGCTGTCTCGAGCCTGACATTGACGGTCTGACCGATGAGAACATCCTGCGGTAGTGTGAGTGGTTTCAGCTCCATCAATCCCATCGCGGTTGATTCATCGATAGTCGGGTAGATGCGGCTGATGGTTGCCGGATACCACTTTTCATCGCTTTGGGATTGCTCTGCAAAACGAATCATGGCCTGCATCTGTGGCTTGAACTGCAGCAGCAGGAACTCCGGCAGGCTGAGGTCAACCACCAGCGACTGCGGATCGACCAGTGTCAGCAGGTGGCTGTTTTCAGTCGCCAGGTCACCGGCCTCCAGCAGGCGTTCGGTAATGATTCCGTCAAAAGGGGCCTTGATCGAAGTGCGCCGGATATGTGTCTGCAGGCGTGTCACCTCCGCCTGTTGCACAGCCACTTCGGTTTGGGCTGCAACCAGCTCATCGATGGAAGCTGCTTTTGATTTAATCAGGCGCTGTAGACGTTTGAGATTTTGTGCCTCCTTGTCCAGCCTGGCACTCTCCTTCGCCAGCTCGGCCTGCAGCAGTTCATCGTCGAGATGCACCAGCTCATCTCCCTGTTTGACGGCGTCGCCCTCATACCAGGGCAGGGAGATCACCATGCCCTCCTCAAGGGTATGGATTTTGACGCTGCGCCGCGCCTTGAGGATGCCCC
>DAOUQU010000003.1 GCA_030625445.1 Gammaproteobacteria bacterium | reverse complement strand
CGGTGATAAGGGTTCTCGACCGGGGGCCGGGTATACCTGACAACATGAGAAGCGCCGTCTTTCGTCCTTTCCAGCGGTTGGAAAATTCACGCAGCACCACGACTGGCGGCAGTGGCCTGGGTCTGGCAATCGTCAAGCAACTCTGCGATGCGCAGGGTTGGGACGTCTCTCTTCAACCTCGCAGCGGTGGCGGCACGGTTGCTGTACTGCGTTTGAAACGATAAGAGAGGCCGCTGGCCACACTCAATCCTCCTTTCTTCCTGACAACTGCACCCGTCCAGGGTGGATCAAATCCGTATCGCATCAATTTGAGATTTTCCTGCCGAAATATGTTGCCCTGATACATTTTGTAACAATTTCAATCTTGGCGGAAATATTTCTGAAACAGTTCGCTCTCATACTTCGCAGTATGTGTTGAGTCTGTAGCTGGCTGTGATGGCTTCGGTTCACGCCAGTTAACAACTGAGATATACACCAATGAAATCAGTCCAAAGTAAAAGATCCATGGCAACCTGGATTGCAACCGCAATTGCTGTTGTCTTCGGCTTGCTGACGATCAAGTCCGGCGGTTCTGTCCTGTTCATCGGCGGAGAATATCGGCAGCAGGCAGGAAATTATGTCCCTTTTGTGCTGTGGTTTAATTTTCTTGCGGGCTTTCTCTATCTGGTTGCTGGAATCGGGATTTGGAAGCGCCAAACATGGGCGGCATGGCTGGCCGTCATGATCTTTACCGCTTCCGTGTTGGTGCTCGTACTGTTGGGTCTGCATATTGGCAGCGGTGGAAGCTATGAAATGCGCACGCTGATAGCAATGACAGTCCGCTGCTCGGTGTGGGCGGTGATAGCGCTCTTTTGTTACCGGACAATTCTGCAAAAACACGTGGATGATGGTGTGCATTGATGTTAAGCAAGGCAATCATGGGCGAGCGTGGGGCATGTCCACGTCCAACTACTTTGAGAGGCAAGAAGATGTTTCATCTCTATTCTAAATTCACATGGCCCTGCCTAGTCTTGTCAGCGCTGATTTTGACCGCCTGCGACAGTGGGGACGACGATGATGGCCCCAGCCTCGACACACAGCTTCGCTCTGAGATCGATGTCCGGGGGCTCACCGGAGACCCTGGAGCTCTTCGAAACCTGCCATCCATCGATGATCCCATTCCGGCATTGGGCCGGGTGCTGTTCTTTACCAAGGGGCTGGGAGGCGACGAGGATTCCGCATGTGTCAGTTGTCATCACCCCTTGTTGGGGGGTGGTGACGACTTGGCCCTGTCAATTGGTGTAGGTGCTGAAGAACCGGACCTGCTTGGTCCGGGGCGTGTACATCGCCAGGATGCCGAAGAGTGGGACGGTGGTCCCCCTGTGCCCCGTAATGCTCCAACCACCTTCAATACCGGCTACTGGGACAGCGTCATGTTTCATGATGGCCGCGTCGAGAGCCTTGGCAAGACACCGAACGCAAACGGTGACGACGGTGAGGGTATCCGCAATCCGGACACTGACTTTGGCGTAGCCAATCCCGATGCCGGCGATAATCTGGCATGGGACCAGTCCCGTTTCCCTGTGACGTCTCCAGAAGAGATGCGCGGTTTTGAATTCGCCGCGGGAGAGAGCAACGAGGAGCTGCGCAGCCAGCTCGTCGCACGCTTTCAGAACGATGCGTGGCTGCCCCTGTTTCAGGAGGCTTTCGATAGCAATGAGGTTGCAGAGACGCTGATTACCGAGCGCACGATCTTCGAGGCTATCGGTGCTTATGAGCGCTCTCAGGAGTTCAGCGAAAGTCCGTGGGCAGCCTATGTCCAGGGGGATGATGATGCTATTGATCGCGCTGCCAAGCGTGGCGCTTTGTTGTTCTTTCAATCAGTTGCTGAGGGAGGCGCTGACTGCGCACAATGCCACAATGGCGACGCCTTCACCGACGAGCTCTTCGCAGTCATGGCCTTTCCCCAGGCAGGGCGAGGCAAAGGTGATGGTGAGGACGGATATGAGGATTTCGGTCGTTTTCGGGAGACTGGCGCCCCGGAAGATCTTTATGCCTTTCGCGTCCCCACTTTGCTCAACGTAGCTGCTACCGGCCCATGGGGTCATGCGGGCATGTTTGCGACTCTTGAACAGGTCGTTCGCCACCACCTCAATCCCGCCGACTCCATCGATGACTACTTCGCCAATTTCGACTCAAACCTGGCGCTGCTCGAATACAATGGCTACGCCATCCAGATTGAAAACGCCGAGACCAACACCCGCAAGGCGCTGGTTCAGCTGCTGGACAACCGCGAACAGGGACTGGGCAACGTGCGTCCGCTGGACGTGGATCTCAGTGATGACCAGGTCGACGATCTGATCGCCTTCCTGGAAACGTTGACCGATCCAAGGGTAGATGATCCGGAGGCGCTGTCACCCTGGATCGCCAGTGATGCCAATGGCGATCCAGATCCGGATGGCCTGCGCCTCGAGGCTATCGGACTCTGACCAATCCTACATCTCTCACTGGCTCCCACGGGAGACTGGCAAGGTTGTACGATATTCCTCAAAAGTGCAGCAATTTTCTGTCGTTGAGGAATTCCGGCTAAATGACCGCAGCATACTCATTCATTGCAAGGATACAAGGCATAGATAGACATCACATATCAAGACCAAGAACTCAGATTTAAAAAAGCTTCGGCAAAATAGCACATCCACTTTATCAAACAGATGATGGCAACATTCTAGCCACTGAGAGTACAAATGGCACACGTTGTGTTAAACTTAATATATGAAGCCGATCTCATGGAACCCAGAAAAGAACTCTCTTCTGAAAGTCGAGAGAGGGGTTTCATTTGAAGATGTGGTGTTCCACATTATGGCGGGTGACATCCTCGAAACAATCGAACATCCGAATCAGGAACGTTACCCTAGCCAACAAATCCACATGGTTGCTATAGAGGATTATGTCTACCTTGTTCCGTTTGTCGAGTCAGACGAAGAGGTCTTTTTGAAGACAGTTATTCCGAGTCGAAAGGCAACCAAAGTATATCAAGGTGCTAAGAATGAGTAAGTTAGACCAGGAAGAAAGAGAAATTCTAGAGGCGTTTGAATCGGGTAAGGTAAAACGTGCAAAAAACGCAGCTGAAACGCAGAAGCGGCATCAAAAATACGCAGAGGCCATGTTCAAGAAAGATGCACGGATCAATATCCGCCTTCCTTCCAGAGATCTTAGAGGGTTGCAGAAAAAAGCCCTTGCCGAGGGCATTCCTTACCAAACTTTGGTTGCCAGTATCCTTCATAAATATGTAGAGGGTCGTCTGCATGAAAGTGCCAGCTAAACGGGGCATTATCGATTGATTCGTGAATGTCTGCAGTGGAGCATTATGTATAGCTATGCATAAGGAGCAAAACCGCCATTCAAGATTTTGATCAAAACGGTTCTGTAACAGGTTTTTTATTCTTGGACAGGCTTCTGGGTGTGATTAACGTTGAATAATCAATTCTACGACTGCCTTGGAGCCGAAATAGGCGAGTCCCAGGATAAAGAAGCCGATCAGTGTCCAGCGCAGTGCGATTTGACCACGCCAGCCGTAGCGGTAACGGCCCCATATGAGAATTGCAAAGAGTATCCATGCGATAGTGGAGAGAATGGTTTTATGCACCAGGTGCTGTGCAAACATGTCATGCAGATAGAGAAATCCGCTGGCAAGCGAGATTGTCAGCAGGATCATTCCGGCCACGATCAATTCAAACAGCAGGCTCTCCATGGTCTGCAATGGCGGCAGGGCCTTGATGAAACCTCCGGGCTGGCGGTTGTGCAGATGTTTGTCCTGAATCCACAGCAATATGGCCTGCACACTGGCAATGGCAAACAGGCTCCAGGCGAGCAGGGAGGTGATGACATGCACGCCCAGCGGCCAGCCAGATGACGCGTCCAGCAGACGAGTCGATTCAGTCGAGAAGAGACAGCAGGCGGCAACGGCCAGTGCAATTGGAGGAAACAGAAATATAGCGAGGTTTTCTGCCGGTTTGGTCAGTGACGAGAGCATGATCACCAGGGCGATCATCCAGCCACCAAGGCTCAATGCCGGAAAAAAGGCGAGATTGAGGCCATCTTCCGCCACTATCGTCTGGTAGAGAAGGAGGGCATGCAGCAGCAGCGCTGAAAAACCGACCTGGATGACAATGGAGCGTGACAGACGTGCAGATATCTCCGGCCGGAAGAGGCGTGTGGCAGCCAGCGCAGCGGCTGCAAGATAGAGAGTGATTGCAAGAAGCGGGATTATCTGTTTCATTCGCAGAATGATCTCATAGTCAGGTATACTTTGACCAAATATTATTTTCCACACTCCTGAAAAAACACCATGTTTAGCAATCTTAGTAAACGTCTGGGTGATTCACTCGACCGGGTGCGCGGTCGCGGACGCCTCACCGAACAGAACATCAAAGATACCCTGCGCGAAATTCGCATGGCGCTGCTGGAGGCTGATGTGGCCTTGCCGGTGGTGCGTGAATTCATCGACTCTATTCGCGAAAAAGCGACCGGCGAAGCCGTACTCAAGAGTCTTACGCCCGGGCAGGTACTGGTAAAAATCGTTAATGATGAGCTGGTGCGCGTCATGGGTGAGGCCAATGAGAGCCTCAATCTTGCAGCCCAGCCTCCTGCCGTCATCCTCATGGCGGGTTTGCAAGGCTCGGGCAAGACTACCAGCGTCGCCAAACTTTCGCGCTTTCTCAAGGAACAGCAGAAGAAAAAAGTGATGGTCGTCAGCTGTGACGTCTATCGCCCTGCTGCGATCGATCAACTGCAGACGCTTGCCAAAGAGGTGGATGCAGAATTTTTTCCCAGTACAGCAAAGCAGAAACCCGCTTCCATCGCCAAATCGGCCCTGAAAGCGGCAAAAAAAGGCTACTTTGATGTGCTGATTGTCGATACCGCAGGCCGTTTGCATATCGATGCAGAGATGATGGGGGAGATTCAGCAGCTGCATAAGGTGTTGAATCCCATCGAGACGCTGTTTGTCGTGGACAGCATGACCGGCCAGGACGCAGCCAACACCGCTAAAGCATTTGATGAAGCGTTGCCGTTGACGGGGGTGATTCTGACCAAGGCGGATGGCGACTCACGCGGCGGAGCTGCGCTCTCTATCCGACACATCACCGGCAAACCGATCAAGTTTCTTGGTATTGGTGAAAAAGTCGATGCCCTCGAACCTTTTCATCCGGACCGGCTGGCATCAAGAATCCTCGGCATGGGGGATGTACTGTCGCTGGTAGAAGAGGTCTCGCGCAAGGTTGATCACAAGAAGGCGCAGAAACTGGCATCCAAGGTTGCCAGGGGAAAAGGATTCACGTTGGCGGATTACCGTGAGCAGATGCAGCAGATGGCGAAGATGGGCGGTATCAGCAGTCTGCTGGAGAAGATGCCCGGTATGAATAAAGTTCCTGATGCGGTCAAGAACCAGGTCAATGACAAGGAGATTGCCCGCACCATTGCCATCGTCAACTCCATGACACCGCAGGAACGCGAATTTCCTGCTGTGATAAAAGCTTCGCGGAGAAAGCGTATAGCCGCAGGTTCCGGAGTGATGGTTCAGGACGTCAACAAGTTGTTGAAACAGTTTGCACAGATGCAGCGCATGATGAAAAAGATGAAAGGCAAGGGCATGATGAACATGATGCGCGGCATGAAGGGGGGCGGTGGTTTTCCTCCAGGCGGTATGCCTCCCGGTGGAATGCCACCGGGCGGATTTCCTCCCGGCGGTGGGTTTCCAATGTAGTTTCATTTGTGGCTTCTATCGCGGCCAGAAGGCCGCTCCTACAATTAGGCTGTAGGAGCTGGCCTTCTGGCCGCGAGATACGCGAGGCTGATAAGTTACCTCAATTCATCCATTCAGCGGTCGAATAGGGTTGCCAACTCTATTTGTGGCACAATAAACAAGTTTATTCAACGGAGATAAAACCAATGCGAATTATTCTGCTGGGCGGTCCTGGTGCCGGAAAAGGCACACAGGCCAATTACATCAAAGAGCGCTACAACATTCCTCAAATCTCGACGGGAGACATGCTTAGAGCACATGTCAAATCCGGCTCTGATCTGGGTGTTGCGGCCAAAAAAATAATGGATGAGGGCGGTCTCGTCTCTGATGAGATCATCATGGGGATGGTCAAGGAGCGTATCACTGAAGATGATTGCAAAAACGGTTTCCTGTTCGACGGTTTTCCACGCACCATTCCTCAGGCTGAAGCACTGAAAGCTGCCGGTGTCGAGCTTGACGCCGTGGTCGAGATCGATGTTCCTGATGACGAGATCATCAGGCGTATGTCAGGCCGCCGGGTCCATCTGGCATCAGGCCGAACCTACCACGTGGTCTTCAATCCGCCAAAAGTGGAAGGAAAGGATGATGAGACCGGCGAAGATCTGATCCAGCGTGATGATGACCAGGAGGCGACAGTGCGTAATCGTCTCTCGATCTATCACGAACAGACCGAGCCGCTGGCAAAATTCTATGGTGATCTGGCTGACAAGGGTGAGATGAAATACCATAAAATCGCCGGTGTCGGCGGTGTCAAGGATATCCGCGACCAGATATTCTCTGCCTTGGGATAGGAAGGTTTTGAGATGTTTTAAGTTTTATGTTTTATGTTTTAGGCTTATAACCACGGAACATACGGACTGCGCGGAATTATGATGTTTTGTTTCCGTGTGTTCTGTGTGTTCCGTGGTTTATTTCGTTCATCCGAGCAGATCCATCGCGGCGCGCGACAGCTTTTTGTAGACATCCACGCCATCGCTGTCCATGACCTGGTCGATTACCCAGCGGTTCTCATGTGAATCTCCCATCAACTGTTGGATCTCATAGCCCAGGTGGCGCATAAAAGGGTAGGAGGGGCCTTCATCAGTGAAGTTAAACTCCGCATACTCGGCTCCACGCCTGTTCATGGTGGCGATAAAAGCCTGAATATAGTCGCCGGAGCCAAAAATATCCGCCATGTTGTCCTGCAGATGTTTCGCCATCCCTTTGGCTGTAGTGACCACCAGCTTCTTACGTGTTTCGTCATCCATTTGCAGACGATCGGTGATGATACGGTCAATGATTGCGAGCTGAAAAATCAGATATTCTGTCATCACACCAAAGCGCTGCTCATCTGTCTCATAGACAAAATCCTCACCATGCAGATTGATCGCTTTCTCTTTGGCTATCCGCCAGGCGTTGAATGCCAGAGCGCCCGCAATCTCATCGATTGATCGGTCAGTTTCATCATCATGCCAGTGCGCTTTTATTCTGAGAGCCATGGAGTCACCGTCGTAATTTTAAATGCAATAACAAAGCATTTTACTGTGAAATTCATCACAACTCGAGAAGATAATGAGCATTGAACACCAAGATCTCTCCTGCGTCGAGATGACACATCGTTCGTAAGTCGGCTCATTTCAAAGAGGTCAACATTGCAAATCGTTGCAGCAGCATTCGACCGTAGGGATAGTCTCTTACTTGCGTGGTCAGTGCATCAACATTCACGCCACGTTTCATTAATACGGGTCGATAGTAATCGAGATAGCTTTGCGCAATCTCTGCACTGAATTCCGGGTGGAACTGTAATCCCCAGACATGTTTTCCAAAGCGAAAAGCGTGATTGGATTCCATTGCGGAACTGGCCAGATGGACGGCTCCCGGTGGTATTCTCAGCACGGATTGACGGTGGCTGACATGGGAGGGGATGATCTCCGGCATATCAGAAAATAGCGCATCAGAGGCTGAATGGGGCTGCAGATGAATTTCGACACTGCCGACTTCAATGCCATTAGGGTTATCTCCTACCTTGCCGCCCAGCGCGGAGGCCAGCAGTTGATGTCCGAAGCATATGCCCAGAAAGGGTATGTCTGATGCTACAGCTTCACGAATCCACTTTTCCGCACGTTTTATCCATGCATGGTTATCGGTGATCATGGCGTTGGAGCCGCTGATAATAACGGCAGAAAATTGCCTGTAGCCGGGTAGACGCTGATCTTCTTGCGGTGCGACAGTGGTGACTGTCGCCTGACCGGCAATACCCATACCGTCGACAATCCACTCGGAGAAGTCTCCATCGACTTCGGCAAGTGACGGCAACTTGCTTCCCGCCTGGATGATCAGCACCTTTTTCATGGATTGAAACCGCCGGATTTCAGCCACTCCAGCTCTTCGCGGGTGCTCTCCCTGTTGAGAATTTGATTGCGATGCGGGAAACGCCCGAAGCGTGCGACGATGTCACGATGATGCTTCGCCCAGCGGAGGCTCTCTGTCATTCCTGCAGCTTCAAGCAGTGCAACAGAGTGGTGCTGGTCGGGAAGTTTTTCGCTGTGCATGAATGGCATATAGAGAAAACGATTCTGCCTCTCATTGAGTTGTTCATCAAAGCCTTTTTCAATAGCCCTGTGTGCAACATCCCGTGAAGCCTGTTCGGTCGCAAAACTTTGGGTCTGGTCACGAAACATATTCAACGGGAATTGATCCAGCAGAATGACCAGAGCCAGTGAGCCTTCAGCTGTTTGTTCCCAGTGTGATAACTCCCCGTCACGTCCCTGTTTCCACAGTGGTTCAAAGTTGTCTCTAATTTCACGGTCAAATGTTTCCGTCGAACGGAACCACATGGCTTCAGCGTCAGTATGGAACCAGAAGTCGAGAATGGTGTAGGTGCCCAGCATCTACAACTGTGATTCGAGTGGCAAGAGTTGTAATAAAGCGACGCCGGCCTTGCGCAGCGGGCCGACATTGGGTTCCTTGGTATAGGTGCGCATTTTGCCATCCTTGATGCCGTGCCAGATGATCTGTTCGCCGCCATTGCTGTTTTGCTGCAGTTCCAGGCGAAATGCCACCTTGTCAATGTTCTGATCAAACCACTCGCTCATGCCGTTTGCAATTACCGGTGATGTCATGATCATGCCGATTTCAGAATTCTCCGTGTGGGATCTCGGGTCAAGGTTGAATGATCCGATAAACACCTTGTTGCGATCAAAGATAAAGGATTTTGCATGCAGGCTGGCCTTGGATGAGCCGCCGGGGCCTTTTTTCTCTTTGCGCTGTTTTTTTGTAAGCATGTTGTTCATCTCATAGAGTTCGATGCCTGCGCGCAGCAGCCTCTTGCGGTAGCGTGCGTAGCCGGCGTGCACCGCAGTGACATCGGTCGATGCCAGCGAATTAGTGAGAATTCTGATGCGTACTCCACGCTCGCTCAACCTTATTAGTCCCTCTGCGCCGGTTTTTCCAGGCACGAAGTAAGGAGAGAAGATGACCAGCTCCTGTTTGATGTTTTTAAAGAAAAGGCCGAGATCAGCGGAGAGAAACAGATGGGTTTCGCTGCGGTCAGCGATGAATTTGTCCGGGTGGTCAGCAACAATAACGGCATCCCCCCAGGTAAAGCTGACCTTTCTGTTTTTGTAGTTTCTGACCATTTCAGAGTTTGTCAGGGCTTTCACATAATCGGAGTTCTGCTGCTGTGCAACGAACTCGTCTATCGCTTCACGTGCAATGGTGATCTCATTTTCTGATGGCGGAGTAGAGGAGAGCAGGGAAGCCGGGTAGGCCAGTTGATGATTCCAGTAGAGATCAAAAGACTCCGACACCTCTTTGACCACAGGGCCGATCGTCAAGACGTCAAGATCACTGAATGCAAGGTCAGGATCGGCATCGAAGTATTCGTTGCCGATATTGCGTCCACCGAGAATGCTGGCCTGATTGTCGACAGTGAAAGATTTGTTATGCATTCTCCTGGTGACTGACCCAAAGCGGGTAATGAACTGCAGATTACGCGGCATATTGCGATAGAACGGGTTGAAGATCCGCACCTCGATATTTGAATGAGTATCCAGTGTGGATGCCTTGAAGGTGCGGCCCTGAAGGCCGATATCATCGACCAGCAGTCTGATTCGGACCCCACGGTCTGCTGCTTTCAGCAGTTCATAAGCAAACAGGTTGCCCACCAGGTCGTCGTGAATCATGTAGTACTGCACGTCGATACTATGCTCGGCGCCCCTGGCAAGTATGGTGCGAGCAACATAGGCGTCGAGGCCATCATCCAGCAGCAGAAAACCGGATTCCCCGGGATGGGCGTGTTTTGCATGCAGCCGGGCCACTCCATAGCGGCTGTCTTGCGTGTCCGTATAGGCATAGGATTCACTGCGATGACTGTTGTCCGGCAGGGAGGCGCAGCCGGCTAATAACAGCAGCAGAAACAATCCTGCAATCCGGGTGCGATGGATGCAGGGTAGAGAGAGCAGGGATGGAGTGACAATTTTTTTCATGCTGGTCATGTCGTCAATTTTCGGGATTATGGCTTGCGTAACAGGTTGACTCTGGAAGGACGCATGAAATGCGCACCATCTGCTTCCATGTGCTGCATGAATGCAGCCTTGATCTTGGCATAGAGATCGGCATCGATGGCATGATCTGTATGAGTGACATTGAGCATGCGTTGCTCAAAATCCTTCCAGTCAGCATAGTGACCGGGAGACTCGAAAAAATATTCAGCAGCTGACTCAAGCATTCCAGACTCTAGCGCATCTTTGATGGCTTCAAAAGCCGCCTCGCGTACGATTTTTTCATCGTTGAAGAGCCTGAGTATTTCGTTGAACTCACCACCATAGACAGGTTCAGAGATATAGGCCACTCCGCCGGGCTTCAGAACCCGGCTGATTTCAACGAATGCTGATTCCATCAGCTCTACTGGAACATGATGCAGTGATTTTAGCATCAGGACAATATCTATACTCGCGTCAGGTTGTGCGATTGACTCGGCGCAGCCAAAAACAAAGCTGACATTCGGAAGGTCGCTGACCGCCAGATTTTTCTGATGCTGGATGCGGTCGACTTCAGTTGCGACAATATGGGCAATAGCGTGATTTTCAGCCAGATAGCGGGTCATCCATGCGCGTCCGCACCCGAGTTCAAGCACTCTGGCTCCTTCGAGTGGAAGAAGTTCCGCCATGACATCGAGTTCAGTGGAGGCTCGATAGTGACCGGGATTGTCGATTTGCATATAAAGGGCTGATTATTGCGATATGTCAGGCAATTATAGCCATTCGATGGAAAAAGTCTTCGAATCGTTTCGCTTGTATCATGATTGATTACAGGGTAATTTACTGAGTTATAGGTAACTTCTCAAAAAAACCTGAAAAGCAGACACTCAACCCTGCTTCCTGCACGGAGTTATTGGGATGCTACAGCTATAGGAGATGAGGTCATGATTGAGACTCTTGTTCAGACTGTCCAGCACAACTGCAATATCGCAGATGCACGCCATGGCGGTGAGTACACCATGTGCACCTATCTGATGAAAATGCGCGAGTTTTATCGCTGGGAGCAGCGGCTTGAGTTCAATGAGAGGCTGCCGAAAGAGGCGCTTGGTGACTGGCTGGCTGAACGTGAAAGCAGTTGGCTTGACCTGGAGGAGGCTGATTTTCTGCCCCTGGAGGTCTGCGGAGAGACCCTGGATCCATTTGCGGATGAGATGGTCAATGCGCTGTTGCGACCGCATGGCCTAGTTTACAGCGCCGGACTGGAAGGTTGTGCAAGGGCCCAATTCTATCTCGCGGAACTGGAGAGCGAGGAGCGGCAATCTGATGGTCTCACGCTGCGTGTCAGTGGCAGGGAGCTTGCGCGTGGTCTCAGTGCGCCGGCAGCGATGACACGTGAACATAGCATCTACCTGCGCCGGGAGGCACTGCGCCGCCAGTTGTGGGAGCGCTACGAGATATGGCGCTGGAGTTCGGCGAAGAATGCATTGGCGGAAGCTTACGCCTGTTATGACATGCAGGGCGATGTCGAAGCTGCGTTGTCACTCATGGCTGACAAAGAGCTTGAGACAGTCCGACAGCATGAGATGGGCGAATACCTGGCGGGAGAGATTGTTGGCGATGACTGGAACCGGATGTTGATGGAGGTTAACCACTCACCAGCCGAGTTGATGGCGCGGGCCGTGCGCGATCATCTTGCTGACTGCACCATGACACTGCCATATCTGTTGAATAACGCGCGCAGTGACTCCATTCACCTCTTTATCGGTAGTCTCTCCGGCATGCGCAAACAGATATTCCCTGCTTTGCAGGGGGCTTACGAGAGATGGGTCAACAGTGGCGGCAGCGATGAATTGTTGCAACTGGCGCAACAGGGAGAGCAGCATTGGCAGGGAGTTGCACTGCAGTTGTGTGATTGCTACCGGCAGGGCGATGGTGATTGTGCGACTCAAATTGTCCGCATTGTTGAGCAGAATCATCTATGACAGCACCAAGGGAAATGAAACTATTGGCAATTTACGAGATGGGTGGTTACCCCAATTTCCTGCCTCTCTATCACTCTCTCGGTTTCTCAGTACAGGTGGTGAACTCAATACGCAAGGCGCGCTCGCTGCTGAAAAAGGAGATACCGGATGTCATCGTTGCTGAATATAATTTTCAAAGCCAGTTCAGGGACCGCACCTCGAATCTGGAGACACTGATGGCAATCCTGCAAAAATATGGAGAGACAAAAGTGATCGCTTTCTATGATGCAGAGACGGCGCATAAGCTGGCGTTGTTCCAGCAACGCTTTCCCCTCTATGCAACCCTGGCTTTTCCGGTGCAGGAGCAGGAGTTGCAGGATGCACTCCAATTAGTTGTTACTTCTGACTCTCAAACTACCTGATCCAGCAGATTACGGGTAAACTTGTCCGCTACTAATTTTCCAGGATGATTCAATCATGAGTGAGATCAAACTTTCACCACAACTATTTGAGGATGTGCAACAGGCAGTAATTCAGCATGATGCTGAAGCGGCAGATGATGTAGGATTGCTGCTGCAGTATCTTGGCGCGGTGACGGGCTATCTGCTGGGCAGCCAACAGTTCGAACGTGCGCACAAGGATGCCTTCCTGAAGGAGTTGAGCAGCTTCACGCACCATGTCATGGACGATACGGACAAGAAGATGCAGCCTGCGCCACCGTCACCACCAGCAGGCAATGCCATGGGTTATTGGGAACCGCCGGCAAAGGGATAAGCGCCGATGTCCCGCGTTACTCAACTGCTCAAACAGGGCGGTGTTCTTGAGCAAGCCATCGATGGCTTTCGTTTTCGTCCGCAACAACTCGAGATGGCTGAGGCTGTCAGTGCGACCCTGGAAGAGGGCGGTGTGCTCGTGTGTGAAGCAGGCACGGGCACCGGCAAGACCTTTGCCTATCTGATTCCGGCGCTGCTCTCCGGGCGCAAGGTGGTGATCTCCACCGGCACCAAAAATCTGCAGGACCAGCTCTACAAGCGTGATCTTCCCGGTATCAGGGAGCTGGCCGGCAAGCCGTTGAAGACAGCATTGCTGAAGGGCAGGGCAAACTATCTCTGCCTGCAGCGGATGGATAGCGCTACCTTTGATCGTCGCGCTGCCTCACCGGCAATGGCCTCGATGCTTGAAGAGGTGCGCAGATGGGCGGGTCAGACGCAGCATGGTGATATTGCCGAGTTGAGTGGTATTGCAGAGGGTTCCGGGGTATGGCCGCTGGTGACCTCGACGATCGACAACTGCCTTGGTCAGGATTGCCCCGACTATGACAGCTGTTATTTGTTCGAGGCGCGGCGCAATGCCCAGGAAGCTGACCTGGTCGTCATTAACCACTATCTGCTGTGTGCCGATTTTGCCTTGAAGCAGGAGGGTTTTGGTGAACTTCTGCCGATGGCGGATGCGTTCATTATCGATGAAGCACATCAGCTGCCTGAGATCGCGAACCAGTTCTTTGGCATCAGCTGCAGTGATCGCCAGCTGCATGAATTGACGCGTGATATGCGTATCGCCTATCGGCAGATCAAGATGAAGCAGGCCGGGCTCATTGATTGTGCTGATGCCGTTGACAAAAGCAGCCGTGATTTTCGCCTGCTGTTTGGTATGGATGAGCGGCGAGGCGCCTGGAGTGAACTGCAGCAGGATGAGAGACTCCTGCCGGCCCTGGCTGAGACGCAGGCAAGGCTCGGTGAGCTGATAGAGGCATTAAAGAAAGTTGAAGGGAGCGACAAGGCGCTGGACAGCTCTCTTTCAAGAGCAAAAGAGCTGGCGGGAGTGCTGAAACGCATCGTTAACCAGGAAGATGCGGATGACAGCATCCGCTGGTTTGAGATCACCCGTCTCGGATACAGACTCTCACAGACGCCATTGCAGATTGCCGACGCTTTTCAGGAGCAGATGAGGGAACATGCCAAGGCTTGGATTTTCACCTCTGCGACCCTGGCTGTTGGTAACGATTTCAGTCATTTCATGCGTCAGCTCGGGCTGGATGACGACAGCCGTACAGAGAAATGGGACAGCCCGTTCGATTTTCAGCAGCAGGCGATGTGGTATGTTCCCAAGGGGTTGGTTGAACCACGCGAACAGGGGTTTGTAAAACGTGTCGTGGATGCAGCGCTGCCGGTTATCCAGGCCAGCGGCGGACGTACTTTTCTGCTCTTTACCAGTTATCGTGCGCTTAATGAGGCGGCTGACTTGCTGAAAGAGCAGCTGGATTATCCGCTGCTGGTCCAGGGGAGCAAACCGAAGAATGAGTTGCTTGAAGAGTTTCGCGAGGCGGGCGATGCAGTATTGCTGGGTACAGGCAGTTTCTGGGAAGGAGTCGATGTGCAGGGCGCAGCGTTGTCGGTGGTGATCATCGACAAGCTTCCATTTGCCGCGCCCGGAGATCCATTGTTGCAGGCGCGGCTGGATGCACTCAAAAAACAGGGGCGCAATCCATTTATGGAACACCAGGTGCCCCAGGCTGTGATTGCCCTGAAGCAGGGTGCTGGAAGGCTGATTCGCGGAGAGAATGACACCGGCGTACTGATGATTTGTGATATGCGGCTACTGACCAAACCCTATGGAAAAGTTTTTATTGATGCCATGCCTCCCTTCTCCCGCAGCAGGGAGTTGAGCGAAGTGACTGATTTTATAGGACGCACCCATGAATCTGCTGGCGATTGAAACCTCAGAAGTCGCCTGCTCCGCTGCAATCTGGAGTGATGGCGATGTCATCGAAGCCTATCGTGAACAACCGCGGGGTCATAGCGAACTGCTGCTGCCGATGATCGATACCCTGATGTCAGAGAGCGGCATCAGCAAATCGCAGCTGAGTGCTATCGCCTTTGGGCGCGGGCCCGGATCTTTTACCGGCGTGCGCATTGCCGCTGCTGTTACCCAGGGAATCAGCTTCGGGCTCGATATCCCTGTTGTTCCGGTCTCCTCACTACAGGCGCTGGCGCAGGGGGTCTACCGGACAACCGCTCATCAGCAGGTTGCCGCAGCTTTTGATGCACGTATGAACGAGGTCTACTGGGCGCTCTGTTCAGCCGATGCAGATGGGGTGATGCAGTTGCAGGGCGAGGAGATGGTGTGTGCTCCCGAGCATGTGAATCAACCACAGCAGGGACGCTGGGTCGGTGCAGGAAGTGGTTGGAGCGCCTATGCAGAACCGCTCTCGGAACGCCTGTCACCATGGCTGGATCAGCAAATCCCACATCTCTACTGCCATGCACAGGATGTCGCCGTCATCGCTGCCCACGCACTTTCACAGGGCGATGCGGCTGTCACAGCAGCTGAAGCGCTGCCCCTCTATCTGAGAAACAACGTCGCTAAAAAAAGTTTGCAGTAGGCAGTAGAAGAAAGTTTGCAGTCATCAGTTTGCAGTTGGCAGCAAAAGAGAGATGGTTGTTTTTGTGCCATGTTTTTACTGCCAACTGCGAACTGCTAACTTTGTCTATTGCTATAGCTTGTAATTCGTCAGCGGGTATCCGCGCTCCTGGTAATAGCGATAGTGATCTCGGCTCACCTGTTTTTGCGCCGGATCCTTGCCGACGATTTCAACGAGGCGTTCGAAACGGCTGAAAAAGGGAGGGATTTCAGTTGCCAGGTTGATCAAAACATCACACTCTTCAGCGGCATCACTTCCCCAGCCGATAATCACAGGGGTTGTCTTCAGGTCGGCTTGGGGCAGCAGTTCATGCGGAATGAAACTCTGATCACGGAATGTCCACAGCAGTTGGTTCATGTGCCTGGCTTCCTGCTCGGAGTTAGTATGGATCATGATGCGGCGTTGTTGGCTCCAGGCCTTCTCCGTGATTCTGCAGCTGGTAACAAAGCGGTCATGGCGTGCGTTTTTATTCAGGATGTAGAAATCAATCCGGGTCATGGGCAGAGTTTCGCCTTGTTCAGCAGATAGTTGACCAGCAGCGGTACGGGACGGCCTGTGGCACCCTTATTATGCCCCGATTGCCATGCAGTTCCGGCGATATCAAGATGCGCCCAGGTGTACTCCTCGGTGAAACGGGAGAGAAAACATCCGGCGGTGATGGAGCCCGCAGCCGGGCCTCCGATGTTGGCGATATCGGCAAAATTACTCTTCAGCTGCTTCTGATACTCATCGCCCAGCGGCAATTGCCACGCCTTGTCATCCGCCTGATTGCCTGCCTCTATCAACTCATCGGCAAGTTTCTGGTTATTTGCCATCAGTCCGGAGGTGTGATGGCCCAGGGCGACAATGCATGCTCCTGTCAGTGTTGCAATATCGATCACCACGGCAGGATTGTAACGCTCTGCATACGTGAGGGCGTCGCACAGGATCAGGCGCCCCTCTGCATCGGTGTTCAGCACTTCGATGGTCAAGCCGGCCATCGAGGTGACGATATCCCCCGGCTTGTTGGCATCACCGTCGGGCATGTTTTCGGATGATGGAATAATTCCGACGACATTCAACGGCAGTTTCAGATCCGCACAGGCTTGCAATGCTCCAAATACACTCGCACTGCCGCACATGTCATATTTCATCTCATCCATTTTGCCAGGGGGCTTCAGTGAGATTCCACCGGCATCGAATGTGAGCCCCTTGCCAACCAGAACCACGGGCTGCTGATCTTTCTTTCCGCCCTTGTGTTCCATGATAATCAGTTTTGCCGGTTGACGGCTGCCGCGTGAGACAGAGAGCAGTGAATCCATCTTGAGCTTTTTCATCTCCTTCTCGTCGAGAATTTTGCAACTGAATTTGGTCTGCTTTTTTGCCAGTTTTTGCGCCTTGCCGGCGAGATAGGTTGGGGTACAGATGTTGCCGGGAAGGTTGGAGAGGTCGCGCGCCAGTTTCATGCCACCGGCAATCGCCTTGCCATGCGCCACTGCTTTTTTTGCAAGCTGGTCATCTATGCCGACAGTAATCAGGGTGATTTTACCAACAAGTTTCTGTTTCGACGGCTTGCTTTTACATTCATCAAAGCGATAGACGGCATTTTCTGCATAGAGCGCCGTCTCCCGTATCAGGGAGTAATGCGTTTCAGCAGACGTCTCTTCGAGTGGCAAAGTGATTACCGCATTGGCGCAATGCTCCTGCTGCAGGCGTTTCATGACTGCTTCGATCACCTCCCGGGTTGTTTTTGCGTTGATCTCTTTTTTCTTGCCGACGCCGACGAGCATCACGCGCAACGCCTTGATCCCCGGAAGATTGTGAAAAACCAGCGTCGATCCGGATTCACCTTTGAAGCCGCTTTTTTTTGCGAGTTGATGCAGTAAACCGTCGCTGGCCTCATTCACTTGAGCAGCGATGCTGGTCAGGCGGTTGTTTTTCAGCATCGGTACGACCAGGCAGTTGCCTGAGAGTTTGAGTGGAGAGCTGCTTTTTATCTCTATTTTCATGTTGAATGCCTGCTGCTGTGAATCTGTTCTGTTAGTATGACCTAAGGAATGAGGCATTTATTAAAATACCAATCTCGCTTGTCTTTTTGCTCGTGGTTTTCATTGCCACTTTGGTCACATAGTTCACTATGCGCCCGACGTGGCAACAAAAACCACAAACAAAAATCCTGCACATCCTGGTACTTTAATTTCTGCCTCATCCCTAACTGTACCAAATTCTCCTACCGGAAACAGAAGGCATGTTGAGTTTGCCAATACTTGATCGCTACATCAGTTCTGAAATTCTGCGAATTTTTGCCGTCATTCTAACCATTTTAGTGCTGGTTCTGGTTGGTGGAACTCTGGTGCAGATGCTGCGGCTGGCCGCCGGCGGCTCTATTCCCCCCGAATCGATCATCACACTGGCGAGCCTTGAGGCACTGCGCCTCAGCGGACGACTCATCCCGGCTGCTTTCTTTTTCGCGACCGTGATGGCGTTGGGACGTATGTATCAGGACCAGGAGATGACGGTTCTGCAGACCAGCGGCGTCAGCCCCCTGCGAATCATACGTATCGTTGCTGTCGCTGCATTGCCAATGGTGCTGATTTCCGCCTGGCTGGTGTTGTGGCTCTATCCGGTTGCCGGGCGGGTGTCGGATGAGCTCAAAATGCAGCATAAGGATGCTGTGCTGCTCTCGGCGATCGGAGCGGGGCGTTTTTATGAAGCCAGGGGAGGGGAGTTGGTCTTTTATGCGGAAACTGTCGATGCAGCTTCCTCAACTCTGGAGAATATCTTTATCCAGATTCGACTCAAAAATGAGGTTGTCCTGGTGACCTCTGACAAGGGACGTCACTTCCTGAATGAAGCAACCAACCGCAGACAGGTGGTGCTTGAAAACGGCAATGAATATGTTGGCTTCCCTGGATCTGAAACCTTCTCGACCATGCATTTTGATGAGTATGCCATCGAAATCAACGCTACGCCAGGCGGGAAAGCGAGTTTTGACATCAGCAATGTCGATACGCTTGATCTTCTCTCATATGATGACATTAAGGCGAAGGCCGACCTTCAATCGCGCCTGGTGTTTCCGCTTTCGGTGATGGCATTTGCACTGCTGGCAATTCCGCTGAGCCGCGGCAGTCCGAGATCCAGTCCATACACACGCATCATTTTTTCGGTTTTTGTCTTTCTGGTGTTTATGGTGCTGACCAGATCCGCTGAAAAATGGATGGTCAAGGGGATGACTCCCGAGTGGATAGGGGTGTGGTGGATCATCGTCGCTATTGTTGCCGCCACTATTGCCGTTTATCTCTATGATCGTGTGCGCTTCATCCGTAGCGGGAGGTCACATGCAGCGCATTGACTGGTACATTTTGCGGGTCATCTCAACCTGGTTTTTCATCATTCTGACGATCCTGGTCTCATTCCGTGCCATTGCTTTTCTGGTGCGTGAGACCGGAGATATCGGACGGGGCGATTATCAGCTGACCCATGTCCTGTTTGTGACCCTGATGCGTGTGCCCGGTT
The DNA here is from genome assembly GCA_030625445.1 of Gammaproteobacteria bacterium. Classification (GTDB taxonomy): domain Bacteria; phylum Pseudomonadota; class Gammaproteobacteria; order Chromatiales; family Chromatiaceae; genus Sva-25. The sequence goes on along the minus strand of DAOUQU010000003.1, from coordinate 3,264 downwards.
TTATCTATGAAATATTTCCGGCTGCCGTGCTCTTTGGCGGGTTGATGGGTTTGGGAGGTCTGGCACGGAACCAGGAGCTGATGGCAATGAGAGCCGCAGGAGTCTCGATCGGCAGGCTGGTGAAATCACTGGTCAAGGTGGGCTTGATTCTTGCTGTCGGCGGGGTGCTTGTTGGTGAGACCGTGGCGCCTGCACTGGAGCAGGAGAGCGAGGTGAGACGCGCGGAGTGGCTGAATGAACAGACAATTCTCCAGTCTAAATATGGAGTCTGGATCAGGGATGCAAAGACCTATGTCAATATCCGGCGCATCAATCCGGACCGGAAAATATTGGATATTGCCGTCTATACATTTGCTGATGATGGTGTTCTGAAAATGATGCAGAGCGCCACTGGAGCAAAATATGATGGAAAACAGTGGATATTGCAGAATGTCAGCGAACTTGAGCTTGGTGAAAAGAGCAATACCCTGGTGCAATTTTCTCACAGAGAACTTGGCCTCGACCTGAAGATGGACCTGCTGCTGAACCTGGGGATCGACCCGGCATTTTTATCGATGACAGAACTGTATAACTATATCTCGTTTTTACATGACAATGAGCAGCGCAGCCCGGAGTACGAAGTGGTTTTCTGGTCAAAAATGGTTGTTCCGGTACTGAGTGTGCTGTTGCTGTTGCTCTCGCTGCCCTTTGTCATCAAAGATATTCGCAATGCTGACATGGGCAAGCATCTGATGGCAGGCTCTATTACCGGCGTGCTCTTCTTTCTGGTGAGTAAGACAGCGGGTTTTGCCGGTGTGGTTTATGATTTTTCACCACTGCTTGTTGCGTGGATCCCTGTATTACTCATTGCTGGCGCAACCGCCTGGTTATACCGGCGGCTGGTGTAGGAGGAGTCCAGCAATTCTCAATGTGACATGTAAATTCGTAGCGGCGACATGAGTCGATCATGAAAGGAGCCGGTGCAACTGGACGAGACCTGATGATTTCGATTATAGCGATCACTCTGCAAGTGGAATTTTCCGTTGCGGAAGCCTTGGCGACTCTCTTTGGAGTCCCCGATAGGGGATCAGCAAACCCCACGCCTTTAGGCGGCGAGGATGATATGCTCAATGTATGACAGATTACAAGAGAGGCAGTCATACGGTCTGGGATTGTAAATGTCATCTGGTATGGACAACGAAGTACCGATATCAGGTATTGGGAGGAGATGTCGGACTGCGATGTCGAGAGCTGCTACGGGAGATCGCGATGAGCAAGGAGATGATTATCTATGCGGGATCGATTAACCGGGATCATGTTCACATGCTGACAGGGATTCCTCCCCAGCTATCGGTATCCCGAGCGGTGCAATATTTGAAAGGGAAGAGTTCTCATAAATTGCTATCAGAGTATAGGCAACTGAGGAAAAGATATTGGGGCCAACATCTGTGGGCAAGGGGCTATTGGGTTGCATCGAGTGGAAATGTTACAGACGAAGTCTGGAAAGAATACATCAAGAATCAACAACCGCCAGATCCGGAGGACGATTTTGATGTTGTGTAGCGACAGCTATCGGCCGAAGTGCCGATCAATCCGGCTTTTAGCCGTAACCCGAAGCCATCGGCTTTAGCTGGTGGAGTATTCACAGGAGAAATAGTCAGTCCCATCGAAAACCATCGACATACGCCCGTTGAACGAACGATAGGCATCCAGAAGTCCCGCCTCATGCAATGCATTGACTGCCGTAGAGAAGAGGGGAGATATGGCTTTGGGTGGAACAGGGTCGAGTAAGTTACGGATCTGGTTGTCGCTTAGAATAGTCGCCATACCGAAAAGGGCGTGGGTATTGCTACAGCCCTGTGATGCTTTCAAGGTCCGCTGGGATGATCCTGCTTTCGACATGAAATGGCCGCGAGCTATTGAGGTGATCTCCGACAGGGACCTCGAGTGGCCTGATTTCAAGGGATAAGTGCAAAGTTTCAGGTGTTAGGTTTTAGATCACAAACGTATCAGACGACTCCCTGCAAGCCTGTCATAGAGGGTCTGATTGTCAGGATCGAAAAATTTCCACCACAGTCCGAGTCCGGCTGGCGCCAGGGTAAGGAGTGCAAGGAGCAAGCGTTTGAATGCATGTGATAGGGATAATAGCTCTCCTGATTGGCTGACGACCTTGAACTTCCAGGTGCGCATTCCCAGTGTCTGCCCGCCATGGCTCCAGAACCAGGTATAGAAAATAACGATGACAGCAACGAGGTAGAGTTGAAACAGTATCAGAATCTCTCCTTCAAGGGGCGTAGAGTCATAGCTGATATGCAGTGGGATGACAACCAGGGTTGTCGCCAGCAGCAGGATGCCGAATAGTAGAATCAGATCGTAAAATATTGCGGCCAGTTGCCTGGCAATTCCCGGGGATGGTTGAGGAGTCATAAGCCTGTATTTTGTGTAAAATCACGCGTTGATTTGGATAAGGAAACTCTGAATAAGTCCATGGGATGGGGGTTCGGGGGAAGGGTAATCTGAATGTCTATTATAACCCATTGACAGATAACCTTTCCCCGGTAGACTAAGGAGTTGTCCAGAAATAACTTCCCGATATCGCGCAGTAATGTTGTTCCTCTTCAAGGCGCAGCAAGGGGCGCATAGCAGCGTTATGTAACTCTTGCTGGAACGCCGAAGAGGGATAACAGGGCAAGCAGGATCGGGAAGTTAATTTTGGACAACGACTAACTTGAAGGGATGCTCAGATCGAGGCGCGAAGCGACTTGAGCGGAGCTCCCATAACTCTATTCAAAAGAGTAAGCAGCGTGAGTGAAATGATACGACTGTTGCTGGTCGAAGAGCAGAGACTCGTTCGTGAGTCCATGAAGCAGTTTTTGCAACAGCATGGCACTATCGAGGTTGTCGCTGAAGTTTGCGGAGGAGAGGAGGCGATTAAACTGGCGCTGCAGTTTCAGCCGGATATTGTGGTCATGGACGTCATATTGCCGGATATGGGGGGTATTGAGGCGACCGATCTTATTCGAAAACGGCTGCCCGATACAGGGATTGTCATTGTTACCGCAATGGGCCTGGATATTTTTCATCGTGCTCTTCGTACCCTGCGAAAAAATGGAGTACAGGGGTTCGTGTCAAAAAATTCCTCTATCGACGAACTTCGCGAAGCAGTTTTTGCAGTCTCAAATAAAACGGAGTACCTCTCTCGGGATATTACGGAGCATCTCGTAAATCCAGACAAGCGCAATGAAATCTCCTTCATACTCGATGAATTTACTGACCGTGAATTTC
>DAOUQU010000380.1 GCA_030625445.1 Gammaproteobacteria bacterium | reverse complement strand
TTCGATGACTGGCGGATCGCCGCGCCCATGCGCGTGTAGTAGCCAGGCTTGATGGCGTTGATGCGGCCGCGCACATGTTCGCTGTAACTCTCGGCGAAATTCTTGATCAGGTTAAAGCGCACATGATCCCGATGCCGCGAGGAGAAGCCGTAGAGCGCAAAAGGATCGCCCGTTGCAGAGAGCGCCTCGGAAAAGAGAAACAGCGAGTCACGGATGGTATCGATGACGCGCTCATCATCATTGACATAGGCGTCCGTCGAGAGAGAGAGATCCGCCAGCAGCAGGCAGGCCAGGTCGCGGGTTGAGTTGCGGCATTCACGGTAGACTGCCGCATCGCTGCTGAAACGACCAAGCTTGCGATCTGTAAGATGGCTGAGATAGCTGTCGAGATCAAGCTCCGTACCCTCCTGCTGACGATTGAACCAGTGCCGCTGGGGGCGCAGCATCTCAAACTGGCCGCGCAGTTTTCTTGCCTGCGCACGCAGTTTTTGCGGCAACGGAATCGCCTCTGCTTCACGCGCCAGCATCGGCTGGATGGCGCAGTAATCCTTTACCAGCCGCTGCTGTTTGTAATCCCACTCGGGAAGCGGAATCCCCTCGCCGAGACGGATATCATCATACTCGTCGGCGGGAAGGTCCAGGTCGAAACGCACCTTGCTCGCGGTCGGCTGATTGTCACGCGCCACACTGATCATATCCATATCGTCCGCGGTGCGCTGCGCATCGTCGTCATCGTCATCCTCGGTGGTGCGGTCGACATTGACGAATTCCGACCAGCTGAAGAGGCTCTCCAGGCGAAACGCGAGCAACCCCTCCTTGCCCTCGGGCATATCGACGCGCTCCGCCTTGCGGCGCTTCTGCTGCTGATCCTCTTTTTTGCGGCTGGCCGGCGCCTCCGCGTCATCGGGATCGCTGCTCGATGCGGCAACCGCAGCACCGCTTCGAGGCGGCTCGGGATGCAGCCACAGAGGCACTGGCTGCGGCGGATGTTTTGCGGAGGAGCCCATTGATGCAGAGTGACCTGAATCTGCATAGTGATCAGGATTCTCGAGCGCCTGCACAATCGCCTCTTCCTGGAGCCTTTCAGCCTTCGGCAGCGAATCGATTTGCGGTCTCTGCTGCAGGTGCGCCTCGACCAGGCGGCGGTAGCGTTTGCGCATCCCTGGCCAGTGCTCTAGCAGCCGTGTTGTACCCTTGCAGTTATCTGCAAGCCATTTGCCCGAAGCATTCTCTGCAGTGGCTTGTGGGGCGGTTGCCAGCGCCGCCAGCCACAGATAGAGATCACGATTGAGGCTCTTGTCCGGAAATAGCGCGATAGCACCCGGCAGGCGCAGGCTCTCCTCATCGCGCCATGCGAGCTGCACCTTGCTGCCGGTGCCGGCAATGCGCTGCAGGATACTGCGGCGCGCACCGTGATCGAGCTCGGAAGCATTATCGATGCGCAGGCCGCCCTCCCCGCCCAGCGAGCGGAACATGATGGCGGCTGTATGGCGAATTTCATCCAGATCGACCCGAGCCTCAGGATACTCCTTAATAGCCCTGTCGGTGATATAGCGGTGCCAGATTTTACCGACGAACTCTTCCATTGGTTACCTCTTGCTCCGCGGTTCAAAACAGTCCTGCGGGGTATCAGGCCTGTTTCCAAAATCCCGCATCGAGACATCCAGTGCGCACTCACTCTCGACCATCTTCAGCAGCGAGGGTGCAGACAACTTCTGCTGCACCTGTTCACAGGATTGCACGCACTGCATGCACTGGGTGCAGGTGAACATCTTGCGCTTGATGCTGCGCGGCTGCAGATGCATCGGACAGGCATGCTCGCATGACTTGTCGCAGGCGACGCAGGCCGAGGC
>DAOUQU010000182.1 GCA_030625445.1 Gammaproteobacteria bacterium | reverse complement strand
TGCTCCTCCATCAGCTGTTTGCTCCATTGATAGTCATCACGGTCACATATGACAAACTTGAGCTGATCCGATGGCTTCAGATGGTGCAGGTTTTCCCACAGATTCTTATCCTGCTCCAGCGAGCCCGGGGTCTTGATATCAACCACCCTTGCAACTCGCGGGTCAACACCGCTGATATCCAGTGCGCCGCTGGTTTCCAGGGAAACCTTGTAATCACGGTCACACAATGCTGCAAGCAGTTCAAGAGAGGCTTTTTGCGCCAGGGGCTCACCACCTGTCACTGTCACATGAGAGACACCGATATCATCCACACGTTGAAGAATCTCTTTGAGGGATAACCACTCGCCACCTTTGAATGCATATGCGGTATCACAGTAGCCGCAGCGCAGCGGGCATCCTGTCAGGCGGACAAATGTTGTTGGCCAGCCGGTACTCCTGCTCTCTCCCTGCAGGGAACAGAAAATCTCGGTAATGCGCAGACGACCCTCGACGGTGTTCTGTTCAGGATTGGAATCATTCATGGTGGGAGTTTAATGCGACTGGAGAAGATCAGAGGATGTTTGAATAAAGAGTTACAGGGTCTCCAACCTGATGGCCGCCAGTCTTGCGGCAGGTGAGCCAGGATAGTGTTCGATCAACCCCTCATAGACCTTTCGCGCCTTTTCAACATCGCCTTTGGCGTTGTGGATATAGCCAACTTTGTAGACGGCATCAGGGACTTTAGGACTCTCGGCATAGTTATCAACCAGGCTCTGAAACTCCTTCAGTGCATCATCCAGTTCATTTTTTGCATAATGGGCTTCGCCCAGCCAGAACTGGGCATTATCGGCATATTTACCGTCGGGATAGTCCTTCAAAAGCACCTGGAACGCATCGATAGCCTGTTGAAAATCGCGTTTCACCATTAACAGATCATAAGCATGCCGGTATTGATCCTGCTCGCCTTTTTCCGGCGCCGGCGCAGGAACAGAGTGAGAGGCAGACTTCGGTCCCGGAGGCTGTTCTATCTCCGCTGCAGCGTCATCAGGCGGTGTATCCATTTGATCCGAGATTTGAGAATCAGCGGCATCCCCGGAGCTGTCGCCCAGACGCCTCTCAATATCGAGATACATCTCCCGCTGCTGCTCTTTCAACTGCTCGAGCTGATGCTTCAACTCTTCAATCTCGCCATTAAGACGATTATTCTGGGTTTGCAGCTTATCCATGCGCTGGCTCATTTTAGAGACCGCATCCACACGTTTTTCAAGCACATCCAGCCTGCTCCAGACACTTGCTGAAGCAGGCGTGAACAGCATCATCAACAGGACAATAATTGTGTAACGCAGCATATCAGTATTCCAGCACAGCTCGACGGTTGCGCGCCCAGGCGCTCTCATTGTGATCATAGGACTCAGGCTGCTCTTCACCATAGCTGACAGACGAGATCTGACTGGAGGAGACGCCCTGATTGATCAAATGACGACTGACTACGTGTGCACGCTCTTCGCCAAGCGCCATGTTGTATTCCCGGGATCCACGCTCATCGGTGTGCCCCTGAATCGTCAACTGACCACCTGACTTGATCAGGTTTTGAGCATGTGTAGCCAGCACGCTGTCATACTCGGAACGGATGCTGCTGTCATCATAATCAAAGTAGATCACGCGGGGATTTCCACCAGCAGCACCAGAACCGGATCCATACCCGGAACCTCCCGCCCCGTAGCCGGATGTACCGTAACCATCGCCATCTCCATTTCCATTTCCATCTTCACCATCTTTGGAGCCACCGGAGCTGCTGCAGCCGCCGACAAAGAGCACCGCAGACACAAAGAACGCCGTCAATAAACTGTTTTTTACCATCATCTTCTTCTCCCGATCAAATAGGGTGACCATGCAGGATCGCGTACCTCACCCCCCTGGCGTGCAAGGCGCTGCCTCACATCATAATCAACCGCAACCACTGAAAGTACGCCTCCGCCGGCAGCATAGACAACCATACTGCCATTCGGAGCAAAACTGGGGGATTCGTTCAGACTTCCTGAACTGATCGTTTGCATTCCACGCGTTTCCAGATCGAGTATAGCAACCTGATCGCCTCGTGAACGCGAAATCAATGCCAGTCTTTTGCCATCCGGTGCATAGCTGGAGTCTGCATTATAGCTGCCTTCAAATGTGAGTCGTGTGGCGTTGCCGCCGCTCGCTGCAATCTTGTAGATTTGCGGTTTGCCGCCGCGATTGGAGGTGAATGCGATCCAGCGGCCATCCGGAGACCAGCTCGGCTCCGTATCGATGGACTCACTATGGGTCAGGCGGTGTGCAGCGCCGCCATTGGCGCCGATGATATAGATCTCAGGATTCCCGTCTTTGGAAAGAGTGACAGCAAGCCGGCGGCCGTCAGGAGACCATGCTGGTGCGCCGTTGAGGCCGGAAGTGCTGCTGATGCGTGTCCGCTTGCCGCTTGTCAGAGTCTGCACATAGATTCCAGGTCTGCCTTTGTCAAAAGCGACATAGGCGAGACGTTTCCCATCAGGAGACCATGCCGGAGAGAGGATCGGTTCATTGGATGAGAGCACGGTTTTTGCATTGTGGCCGTCAGAATCGGAAATTTTCAATGTGCGATGACGTTTATTGGCAACAACATAGGCAATTCTGGTCGCAAAGGCGCCGCGCTGTCCGGTCAGCTTTTCGTAGATCAGATCAGCAATATGGTGTGCGGCAAAACGCTGATCCTTGATCTTCGTCGTGACCGTTTCGCTCAGCAGTTTCTGCGATGAAGCAGTGTCATAGAGAGAGAACCTCGCCTTGTAACCGGAACCCGTTTGCAGAATCTGGCCAGTCACCAGGTTATCAATATTTCTGGAGCGCCATGCATCATAATTGACGGTTGCACCCCAGGCAGGCGCGGGCGGCTGGCTAGTGCGCGCAACCGGATTGAATTGACCGGAGCGTTTCAGATCTGCAGAGATAATCTCGGCAAAATCCGCCGTCAGCGGAGTGCCGCCGCCATCCCGGCTAAACGGAGCAATGGCAATGGACGTAGCATCTGAATTGCCACCGGTGATTTCAATTGTCAGCTCTGCATGCGCTGACAATGGCAACAGCATCAACAGCGCAGAAAATAGAATGAAAACTTTTTGCATTATCTGATTCCAGTTGGAGAAAATTTTAACGTCAGGCTTCGAAACTTGTCGAATGCACTACCTTTTGGCACTGGTAGTGGTGAAGCTTTTTTTACAGCATCCTGTGCTGAGCGATCATACACCGGATTACCACTTGAACGCGTGACTGTTACATCTGCGACAGCGCCGCCCGGGAATAGTTTTACGCGTAACGAAGTGGTTAGTCCATTATCAGTTCCAGGCGGCTTGCGCCAGTTGCGTGTTATTTTAGACCGAATCTGGGAAATATACTTATCATAATTTTTCCCACCGCCGCCTCCGCTGTGGCGTCCTGATCCACCGCCACCGGTTCCTCCGCTCTTGCCTTTGCCGCTATTTGTTCCCTTTTTACGTGCGTTGCCGGATTTCCCGCTCTTCCCGGATTTACTTTTACTGCCGCTGGCAGAAGCTTTGGATTTCTTCTCTGCTGCCTTTTTATCGGCCGCTTTCTTGTCTGCCGCTTTCTTGTTAGCTGCTTTCTTGTTGGCTGCCTTCTTGTCGACTGCCTTCTTGTCAGCTGTCTTCTTGTCCGCTGCTTTTTTATCTGCTGCTTTTTTGTCCGCTGCTGTTTTGTCCGCTGCTTTTTTCTTTTCCAGCTGCTGCGCTTTCTTCTCTTCGGCTTTCTTCTTTTCCTGATCTTTCTTTTTCTTCTCTGCCGCCTTTCTCTCTACTGCCTTTTTATCTGCGGCCTTCTTCTTTTCCATCTCCTCTTTTTTTCTTTGTTGTTCCAGCTCCCTGCGCCGTTGCTCCTCTTTCGCCTTTTTCCGCAT
>DAOUQU010000393.1 GCA_030625445.1 Gammaproteobacteria bacterium | reverse complement strand
GCAATCATCGGCTACCCGCGCCAGGGCGACGATGGCCTCTACAACAGCGCCGGTGTCATTCACGATCATGCGATCATCGCAGAGTATGACAAGGCGCTGCTGCCCAACTACAGCGTCTTTGATGAGAAGCGCTACTTCAGCAATGGTGAGGATGCCTGTGTGGTCGATATCTGCGGCGTCCGTGTTGGCATCACCATCTGTGAAGATATCTGGCACAACGAGCCTGCGCAGCGAGCCAAAGCAGCAGGCGCGCAGCTGCTGGTGAATCTCAACGCCTCGCCATTTCACACCGGCAAGCCATCTGAGCGCGAGGAGCTGATCTCCCGTCGCGCACGTGAAAATGGTATGCCCATTGTCTATGTCAACCTGGTCGGCGGGCAGGATCAGCTGGTTTTCGATGGCGGTTCCTTCGTCATGAATGATGAAGGGCGTGTCGTGATGCGCAGCAGCTTTTTCTCCGAGGCGCAGCCCGTGGTCAGTTTTGACGGTGCGGCTCCGCTGCCGTCTGAAGTGATCAAACACCAGTCACAAGAGGTAGAAATTTATGAAGCGCTGGTGCTTGGCGTACAGGACTATGTGCAAAAGAATGGCTTCAAAGGCGTGGTGCTGGGGCTTTCAGGCGGGATTGACTCTGCGTTGACGCTGGCAATTGCCGTTGATGCACTCGGTGCAGATCGCGTCGAGGCGGTGTTGATGCCGTCACGCTATACCGCGGATATGAGCAATGAGGATGCCGTCAAACAGGCGCAGACGCAGGGTGTCAAATATCGCATCATTCCCATCGAGCCGGCTTTTCGGGCGTTTCTCGGTATGCTGGAAGATGAGTTCTCCGGGCTGGCCGAAGATGCCACCGAGGAGAATATCCAGGCGCGCTGCCGCGGTATTATCCTTATGGCACTGAGCAATAAAAGCGGCAGGATGCTGCTGACAACCGGCAATAAAAGCGAGATGTCGGTGGGCTATGCAACCCTCTACGGAGATATGGCCGGCGGCTTTGCACCGATAAAGGATGTGCCGAAGACCATGGTCTATCGTCTTTCTAAATACCGCAATCGAGGTGGCGAGGTGATTCCGGAACGGGTCATCACGCGGCCGCCCTCTGCAGAACTGAAGCCTGATCAGGTGGATAGCGACAGCCTGCCTGATTATGCTATCCTCGATGAAATTCTGCGGCGTTATATCGAGCTGGATGAGTGTGTGGAGAAGATCATCCAGGCAGGCTATGATGCAGCGACTGTGACACGCATCACGCGCATGGTGGATAACAATGAATATAAACGCCGCCAGGCGCCGCCCGGTGTACGCATCACCCGGCGGGCGTTCGGACGCGACCGGCGCTACCCGATTACCAGCGGGTTTTGATGTCTTCCCTCTTCCTTGGGGAGAGGGCCAGGGTGAAGGGACGAAGCTCATCAATTAAAACACAAGCCATGACTCCTTGAAAAAGGGGTACAGCACTACAGGAAACAGCAATGAAAAAAATAGAAGTCATCATCAAACCATTCAAACTGGACAACGTTCGCGAGGCGCTCTCGGATATCGGCATTACCGGCATGACTGTCACCGAGGTGAAGGGGTTCGGACGTCAGAAAGGTCATACCGAGCTCTATCGTGGAGCAGAATACGTGGTCGATTTTCTGCCCAAGGTAAAAATCGAAATCGTCATCGCCGAAGAGCAGCTGGAGCAGTGCATTGAAACTGTGAAAGTTGCAGCCCATACCGGCAAGATCGGCGATGGCAAAATTTTTGTCAGCGCCATCGAGAAGGTAGTGCG
>DAOUQU010000402.1 GCA_030625445.1 Gammaproteobacteria bacterium | reverse complement strand
ATCGTCACGTTCCGGGAAGTCCATGCGGGAGTGGGCTCCGCGGCTCTCTTCCCGGGCAAGCGCCCCGAGCATCACGGCCATGGAGATATCCACCAGGTTTTCCAGCTCCATCGCTTCGATGCGTGCGGTATTGAAGATTTTGCTATGATCCGTCAAACGCACAGTTTTCATGCGTTGGCGGATCTTGTGGAGTTCAGCCACTCCCTGCTGCATCACCTCTTCGGTGCGGAACACGCCGCAGTGATCCTCCATGACTCTTTTCAGATCACTCGTCAGCTGCTCGACGCTCTCACCCTCTCCCTTGTCGTTCCAGCGACGCAGCCTTGCCACGGATTTCTCCCGGGAGCCTGCATCCAGCGGGCGGTGATTCGGGTTTTTATGCAGATACTCCAGAATAGACTCGGCCGCGGTGCGGCCAAACACCAGAATATCCAGCAGCGAGTTACCGCCGAGGCGGTTGGCGCCGTGCACCGAGACACAGGCACACTCCCCTGCCGCATAAAGTCCGGGGACAGCCTCCTCCGGCCCCTTCTTGTATGGAGTGACAACCTCACCGTGGCGATTGGTCGGAATGCCGCCCATCACATAGTGGGCAGTCGGAAAGACCGGTATCGGCTCTATGGCCGGATCGATGCCGAGGAAGGTGATACTGGTCTGGCGGATACCCGGCAGTTTCTTTGCAACGGCCTCCTCTCCCAGATGATCGACGCGCAGCAGCACATGATCCCTGTCAGCACCGCAACCCCGCCCTTCACGTATCTCGGTAGCAATCGAGCGGCTCACCACGTCCCGGCTCGCCAGATCCTTTGCATGGGGTGCGTAGCGCTCCATAAAACGCTCACCCTCGCCGTTGATCAGGTAGCCCCCCTCCCCCCGCGCAGCCTCGGTAATCAGCATTCCCTTGCCGGCAACGCCGGTGGGATGAAACTGGAAGAACTCCATATCCTGAAGCGGAATGCCTGCACGCAGCACCATTGCCATGCCGTCACCGGTATTGATGTGCGCATTGGTATTGGTGCGAAACAGCTGGCCGCAGCCGCCTGTTGCGATGAGCGTGGTTTTTGCCTCGATGACCAGCGCTTCACCGGTTTCGATCTCAATAACCAGCGCACCGACAATGGCTCCATCCTGATCCTGCAGCAGGTCGATGGCAAAATACTCATCGAAAAAGTGGGTGCGCACACGGATATTCTGCTGATAGAGACTATGCAGAATGGCATGGCCTGTGCGATCAGCCGCGGCACAGGTGCGTGCAGCCTGCTCACCGCCAAAATCCTGTGTCATGCCGCCAAAGGGACGCTGGTAGATGCGGCCATTATCAAGCCGCGAGAAAGGCACACCCGAGTGCTCAAGCTCATAGACGATGCGCGGCGCCTCGCGACACATGAATTCAATCGCATCCTGATCGCCGAGGTAGTCACTCCCCTTGACAGTATCGAACATGTGCCAGTGCCACTCATCCGGCAGCACATTGGCAAGCGCCGCATTGATGCCGCCCTGCGCGGCAACGGTATGTGAACGGGTCGGGAAGACCTTGGAGACTACGGCAACGCGCAAGTTGGCGTCAGAGAGTTGCAACGCCGCGCGCAGACCAGCTCCACCGGCGCCGAGAATCAATGTATCGAAGCGTCTTCTCGGGATGGTCATGGCATCACTCCAAAAACAATCTGCAAGACCCACAGCCCGGTGGCAATAAAGCAGAGTGCGAACAGGGACAGC
>DAOUQU010000451.1 GCA_030625445.1 Gammaproteobacteria bacterium | reverse complement strand
CCTGGGAAATGTCTACCTGCTCGGCCTGGTGACTGCTGAAGAGGGACCTGCCATCGTCGAACATGTGCGCAGCATCAGCGGTGTAAAAAAAGTCATTGAGATCTTTGAGTATCTTGAAGGGTGACTGCTATCGGCAACAATAAAATCTCAACAGCCTTTCTCCACAAGCTCGCTGCAGCAGCAGGCAGCGACTGCCTGTTGACTGAAGCGTCTGATTGCTGGCCCTACGGCTACGACAACAGCCGTTTACAGGCGCAACCCGGAGCAGTTGTATTTGCATCTTCGCACCTGCAGATCCAGGGTATCATCGAAGTCTGCAACCAGGCCAAAATTCCACTCGTCTGCCGAGGCAGCGGCACGGGAACAACAGGGGCGACAGTTCCTCTTCAGCATGCCGTCGTGCTCTCATTTGAACGCATGCAGGAGATCATCAGCATCGACCCCGTCAACCGTACCGCCACTGTCCAGCCCGGCGTCACCAATGCCGCGCTGCAGAATGCGGCAGCGCAACACGGATTTTTCTGGCCGCCCGACCCGACCAGTGCTGAAATCTGTACCATCGGAGGCAATCTTGCCTACAACTCTGCCGGTCCCAGAGCAGTGAAATACGGCACCCCGAGAGAAAACACACTCGCCCTGAAAGCGATAACCGGTGATGCAAAAAGCTTTCACACTGGAACCCTGACCACCAAGGGCGTGGTTGGCTATGATTTGACACGCCTGTTGATCGGCTCGGAGGGAACCCTGGCGGTAATTACACAGGCCACCCTGAAACTCACACCACAGGCCGATAGCAGACGCACCATGCGCGCCAGCTACCGTGATATCCATGCGGCAGCGCATGCCGTTGCCGCCATCATGTCGCAGCCTGTGATGCCCTGTGCGCTGGAGTTCATGGATCATTCCGCGTTGCAAATGGTGCGCAACTTCTCAGATCTGCAGCTTGATGCCGATGTCGGAGCCATGTTGATGATCGAGGTCGATGCCATGGAACACGCCATCGATGAGGCCGCTGCACAGGTAGCCGCCGCCGCCAGAGTCGATGGCTGCACCGAAATCCGCATCGCAAGCACACAGCAGGAGGTGGATCAGCTGTGGAAAACACGCAAGGCGCTCTCACCGGCACTGCGCAATATCGCACCAAAAAAAATCAACGAGGATGTCGTAGTTCCAATCTCACAACTACCGAGCCTGATTGAAGGGCTGGAAAAACTCTCGCTGCAGCACCATATACAAATCGTCAATTTCGGGCATGCAGGAAACGGTAATATCCACGTCAACCTGCTGACGAA
>DAOUQU010000311.1 GCA_030625445.1 Gammaproteobacteria bacterium | reverse complement strand
GAGGTCGTGGTTGCCACCACGCGTCCGGAGACCATGCTCGGCGACTGCGCCATCGCGGTGCATCCTGGCGATGAGCGCTATGCGCATCTGCTGGGCGAGTTTGTCGAGCTGCCGCTCACCGGGCGGCGCATCCCGGTGATTGCCGATGAGTATGTCGATCCCGAGTTCGGCACCGGCTGCGTCAAGATCACCCCGGCACACGACTTCAACGACTACGCAGTGTGGCAGCGCCACCGTGATCACAGCAGTATCCAGGCATTGCCCCACGGCGGGCTGGTCAATCTTTTTACTGTGAACGCAGCCATTCGCAGCAACGAGGAGGATGAAGATAGCCTGATTCCTGAAGCCTACATAGGGCTGGATCGCTTTGCCGCCCGCAAGCAGATCGTCGCCGACCTGGATGCGCAGAGCCTGCTGGTGAAGATCGACGACCACAAACTGATGGTGCCGCGCGGCGACCGCTCCAATACCGTTATCGAACCCTTTTTAACAGACCAGTGGTATGTCAAAACCGCGCCACTTGCCAAGCCTGCCATCGAGGCGGTCGAGAGCGGCAAGATCCGCTTCGTGCCGGACAACTGGAAGAACACCTACTTTGAATGGATGAACAACATCGAGGACTGGTGCATCAGCCGCCAGATCTGGTGGGGACATCGCATCCCGGCATGGTATGACCAGGAGGACAATGTCTACGTGGGGCGCTCCGAGGAGGAGGTTCGCGCCAAACACAAACTGCCGGCAGACTATGCGCTGCAGCAGGATGAGGATGTACTGGACACCTGGTTCAGCTCCGCCCTGTGGCCCTTCTCCACGCTTGGCTGGCCTGAAGAGACAGAGCGCCTGAAGAGCTTCTACCCGACCAGCGTGCTGGTGACTGGGTTTGACATCATCTTCTTCTGGGTCGCCCGCATGATCATGATGGGGCTCAAGTTCATGGATGACGTCCCCTTTCACGAAGTCTATATTCACGGCCTGGTGCGCGACTCCCACGGGCAGAAGATGTCCAAGTCCAAGGGCAATGTGCTGGATCCGATCGACCTCATCGACGGCATCGAACTCGAGCCGCTAGTGAAAAAACGCACCACGGGTTTGATGCAGCCGGAGAACGCACCGAAGATCGAGAAGCTGACGCGCAAGGATTTCCCTGATGGCATTCCTGCTTTCGGCACAGATGCTCTGCGCTTCACCTTTGCCGCACTGGCGTCAACGGGACGTGATATCAACTTTGATATGGGCCGTGTCGAAGGCTACCGCAACTTCTGCAACAAGATCTGGAATGCCGCCCGCTACGTGCTGATGAACAGCGAGGGTGAGGATTGCGGCCAGCACGGTGATGCTGATATCGAACTCTCAATTGCCGACCGCTGGATACTCTCACGCCTGCAGCAGGCGACTGAAACAACCGGCAAGAGTATCGACAGCTATCGCCTCGACCATGCCGCCAGGGCAATCTATGAATTCACATGGAATCACTACTGCGACTGGTACCTGGAACTCTCCAAAACCATTCTCAACAGCGCCGACGCCAGTGAAGCCGCCAAACGCGGAACCCGCCACACCCTGGTACAGGTGCTGGAGCAGCTGCTGCGCCTTGCCCACCCGATCATCCCCTTTATCACCGAGGAGATTTGGCAACGGGTTGCACCCCTGGCAGGCGTCAGCGGTGAAACCATCTCGCTGCAGCCCTACCCTGTTGTTGATGCCTCACGCATCGACAAGCTTGCTGTCGAGGAGATGGAGTGGGTGATGCAGTTCATCCTCGGCATCCGCAAGATCAAGGGCGAAATGAATATTGCACCGGGCAAAATGGTGCCGGTGCTGCTTGCCAACACCACCGCAGGCGACCGGCAGCGCGTCGCGGACAACCGCGCCTATCTTGACTTTCTGGCGCGCACCGAATCGATCGAAATTTTGGCGGCAGGCGATGAGGCTCCTGAATCGGCCACCGCCCTGGTCGGCGAGATGCAGGTGCTGATCCCAATGGCCGGGCTCATCGATGTGGAAGCCGAACGCCAGCGCCTGCAGAAAGAGATCGGCAGACTCAGCGGTGATCAGGAGCGCACTGAAAAGAAGCTATCGAATCCAAACTTTGTCGACAAAGCTCCGCAGGCCGTGGTGCAGAAGGAGCGTATCAAACTCGAAGAGTGCAAGACCGCACTGGCAAATCTTCAGCAGCAGTTGGAGAAGCTCGCTGCCTTGTAGTTTGTAGAGCGCAATAAGTGGAGCGCATTGCGCCGCATGGTTTGAAGGTGCAATGCGCTCCGCTTATTGCACCCTACATCTCTGAACTGTCATTTCGAGCGTAGCGAGAAATCCAGAAATATGTAGCATTAACCCAAATGTGGATAAGA
>DAOUQU010000126.1 GCA_030625445.1 Gammaproteobacteria bacterium | reverse complement strand
CATGGTCGCTTCAGCACTGGGAGTGGTTTTCCTGCTATCGCTGGATATGACGATTCCACAGATATTCCTGGTGATTGCGCTGCTCAACGGCGTGGTGGCCATCTACATTACCCGCCTGCTTCCCGGCGCCCTGGCGCGCTCATTTGTCGCCTGGCTGCTGCAGATGTGTTACCGGGTGGAGGTCACCGGACTGAAGAATCTGGCGGATGCCGGCGAGCGGGTGCTAATCGTCTCCAACCACCAGTCGTTTCTCGATGCGGCGCTGATCGCGGCCTATGTCCCTGAAGACCTCACCTTTGCAATCGATAGCAATGTGGCAAAGAACCGCCTGGTGAAGTTTTTTCTCTCCATGGCAAAGACCATTCCCATCGATCCGCTCAATCCGCTCTCTACCCGCACGCTCATCGAAGCCGTCAAGCGTGGCGAGAAAGTGGTGATCTTTCCCGAGGGACGCATTACCCGCACCGGCGCCATGATGAAGGTGTTCGAGGGACCGGGCATGGTGGCCGACAAGGCGAGAGCCAAAATTGTGCCTGTGCGCCTGGACGGCGCCCAGTACACGCCGTTCTCCCGGCTCGCAGGCAAGGTCAAGATTCGCTGGTTCCCTAAAATCCGGGTGCATTTTCTGCCGCCGACGCAGTTGGATATCCCCGCAGGGTTGAGAAGTCGTGAACGCAGAAGCTGGGCCGGGCGCAGGCTCACCGAGTTGATGACCAACATGATGTTCGAGACCAGCGATTACCATAGAACCCTGTTTCACTCGCTGATCGACGCCAGGGATATCCATGGCGCCAAACATGTTGTGCTTGAAGATATCAAACGTCAGCCGATTGCTTACCGCAAATTGCTGATCGGCAGTTTTGCCCTGGGGCGCGCCATGGCTAAGAAGACAGCTGCCAGTGAACACGTGGGGTTGCTGCTGCCCAACTCGGTCGCTACGGTGACGGCCTTTTTCGGACTGCATGCATTTGGACGGGTTCCAACCATGCTGAATTTCTCCACCGGCAGTCTCAATCTACTCAGCGGCTGTAAGACAGCAGGGCTCAAAACTGTATTCAGCTCGCGGAAGTTTATCGAAGCGGCTGGTTTTGAAGAGCTGGTGGAGGCGATAGAGGCAGAAGGGATAGAGCTCATCTATCTGGAAGATGTGGCAGCGGCGATGGCTATGACTCATAAGATGATGGGAGTTGTCAGCGGTTTGATACCGCGTCTTGCTTATGTGCTGAGTTGCAAGCAGCGCGATCCGCACAGTCCGGCTGTGATTCTGTTCACATCAGGAACCGAAGGTCATCCCAAGGGCGTGGTGTTGAGCCACACCAACCTGCAGGCGAATCGCTACCAGGTCGCATCGATGATTGACTTCGGTCCCAGGGATATCGTCTTCAACGTGCTGCCGATGTTTCACTCATTCGGCCTCACCTGCGGCACCCTGCTGCCGCTGCTCTCAGGGTTGAAGATTTTTCTCTACCCCTCGCCGCTGCACTATCGCATCGTTCCCGAACTGGTCTACGACACCAATGCGACCATGATGTTCGGCACCGACACCTTCATGGCCGGCTATGCGCGCTTTGCCAACCCCTATGACTTCTACAGCCTGCGCTATGTCTTTACCGGGGCCGAGAGACTCAGGGAGCAGACGCGTAAACAATGGAGCGAACAATTCGGGGTGCGCATCTTCGAAGGCTATGGCGCCACCGAGACAGCGCCGATCCTCTCGTTGAACAGCCCAATGTACAATCAGACCGGCTCGGTAGGGAAATTTGTACCGGGTCTGGAGTATCGTCTGCAAAAAGTGCCGGGTATCGAGGAGGGTGGCCGTCTGGAGGTGCATGCTCCCAATGTCATGAGCGGCTACCTGCTGGCGGATGATCCCGGCACGCTGCATCCTCCTGAAAATGGATGGTATGACACCGGCGATATCGTGACAGTCGACGAAATGGGCTTCATCACCATCAAGGGCCGCGCCAAACGCTTTGCCAAGATTGCCGGGGAGATGGTGTCGCTGGCCGCTGTTGAAGCGATGGCTGCGGATTTGTGGCCACAATACCAGCATGGAGTTGCGGCAATTCCGGATCTCAAGAAAGGCGAGCAGCTGGTGCTGGTCAGCAGCAATCCGGATGCCAGCCGTGATGCTCTTGCCAAGTGGGCGAAGCAGCAGGGGATTGCCGCTATTGCAGTTCCCGCGAAGATCCTGCATGTCGAAGAGCTGCCGCTGCTGGGAACAGGCAAAACCGATTTTCGCGCATTGCAACAGTTAGTGGCAGAGCAGAATCAAAACAATACCCCGTAAGCAACTACACCGAGGCACAATATGAGCATACAGCAACTGATACCAAATCACCTCTTGAAGGGGCTGCATGCGGATCATCTGCGGTTGATCGACGAGGCAGGGAAAATGATACGCGTTTCTCCGCACGAAACGGTGATTCACGAAGATTCCCCCAACGAGTACATCTATCTCGTCGTCAGTGGCTCCGTGAACGTGATACTGCCGGATGCCTCAGGAAGCACCGGCGTGCCTCTGGCCAATCTGAAACCCGGGGACTGCTTCGGAGAATACTCGTTTGTCGATTCCCAGCCGCCGAACACTCGTGTGCTGGCTGCCGAGCCGACGGAGCTGTTCCAGCTTCGCCACAGCGAACTGGAGGCGCTGCTGGAGTCCAATCCCGTTATGGGGAAAACCATCTATCGGAATCTCCTGTCACACCTGGTTGATCGATTGCGTGACAGCAACGCCGAATTGGATATGTTTCGATTGTGAGTGCAACCGGGTACGCTGTATGGATGGTCAATTAAATCCTGATGTCGTAGTGGAACCCACCGCTCTTCTGCTCAGACCTAATATGTATACTGTCCCCTGAATTGTGTCCCCTGAATTGGAATTGCACGGAGTTATAAAGAAGTTACCTCTTCTTCAGCAACCGGCTCTGCATCTGCCGGATCGAGCCAGGTCATAAACAGCTTGTAACCCAACGCGAGAACCACTGAGCCGATGAAGAGGCCGATGATGCCTGACGTCATCATTCCGCCGATGGCGCCGAGCAGGATCACCAGCATGGGGATCTCCATGCCGCGTCCGAGAAACAGGGGTTTCAAAAAAGCGTCGCTGCCGCTGACAATCAGGCTCCAGATCATAAATGCGATTGCAGGGCCTGTTGAGGCGACTGAGAAGACATAGACGATAATGGGTCCAAGCACCAGTATCGGCGGAAGTTGAACCACTGCCAGCAGTAGCACCAGCAAGGCCCACAGACCGGCTCCGGGCACATCCATGACCAGCAGGCCGATGCCGGCCAGCAATGATTGAATAATTGCGACACCCAGGACGCCCTGGGCGACACTGCGTATGGTTGCAATCGAAATGCCGGCCAGCTCTTCTCCCTGCTCACCGGCAATACGTGATGAGATTGCCAGGGTGGAGCGGTGCGCAGCTTGCGTACTCGCGAGAAACACAGCCGCAATCAATATCGAAATAATGAATTGTAAAACGCCGAGGCCGGCGCCGCCAACGGCGCCGAATAACCAGGCTCCTGCTGTCTTGAGCTGGGGTGCAATCTGTTTCAGGGCGGCCTCGAGGTTGACTGAAGCAAGTGTCCAGTACTTGTGGAGTTTCTCTCCAATCAGCGGCCACTCGGCGACGCTCTCGGCTGGCGGCGGAATCTTCAATGTTCCACTCTCCCATGCTGTTGTCAGTACCTGTGTGGTTTCTACCATGGAGGCGCTGAGCTTGATTGTCGGAACGATCAAAAGCGCCAGAGCAACAATGGCAAAGAGTGCGGCCGCCATTTTTTTCCTGCCACCCATGATTGCGACCAGCTTCACGTAGAGCGGGTAGATCGCTACAGCGATGATGATGGCCCACATGATAGGGGAGATGAATGGCGAAATGATTTTCAAACACCAGTAAGCCAGCAGCAGCACCATGCCGATACGAATGGTGGCATCGAGCATTCGATTGATGAATGCCTTGTCCTGCGGGGATTGTTGGGGTGTGCTCATTGAATTGTTTTCCTGTTGTTTATTGAGGTACTTACAAAACTTCGTCATTCCGGCATACTTTTAGCCGGAATCCATTTTGCCTGCTCTGTAAGTGGTTAATTCCATGGATTCCGGCCTTCGCCGGAATGACGGTGAGAGTTGTTTCACTCTTTGTTTTCGCTGCCGGAGAAGCGCATGCCGATAAGGCTGGCGACTAGAATAGCCAGGTAGAACTGTCCGACGATTGCCTCCAGATAGACAAAGAAGCGGGGTACCGGCAATGCTGCTGCAATGTCGCCATAGCCAAGCGTTGTCAGGGTGATAAAACTGAAATAGACCAAGCGTATATAATTGTCTCGCCAGTCTGTCGTAGCAATGCCGGCGAATGAGTCCGGATCAGCCCGCATGAGCAGCAGGTAAATCATGGCCCAGATCATGCCCAGCAGCAGATAAAAGCAGATGGCGCCTGAGATTCTGTTTCGATAGAGGGTATCGGCAGAGAGCACCTGCTGAATCGCCAGCCAGGCGGTCAATGAAAAAAAACCAAGCATGATCAGCAGGTGGATATAGCCTAATCCGGCATTATCCATGATACTTTCCGCGATAGCAATCAGCACAATGGCGGTTGTGAAGCCAACACCAGTGTGAAACCAGCGACGCTCACTGCGGATGCTGAAGATGCCGATAATCAACGTCAGCACAGTCGATGCAGTAATCAACCCCTGTCCGTAACCTGCTGCATATTGCTCGACGACTGCACTGGCAAACAGCAGTAATAGAAGGGCAAGGGTCAGGTAGATGAAGTTGTTTTCTGTTGTCATTTTGCTGGGCATAATTGAATTCACCATTGACAAGAGGTACTTGCAAAACCCCGTCATTCCGGCATGTTTTTAGCCGGAATCCATTGAATCCCGGCCTTCGCCGGAATGACGATTATTGTGGTCTCTGTCTCTACGCTACAAAGCAGCCAGCTTCTCCAACTGCTGCTGAAGATTCTTCAGCGCAGTCTTACTCTCTTCAAGTTTATCACGCTCCTTCTGCACCACGGCCTGCGGAGCTTTGTCGACAAAGTTTGGATTCGATAGCTTCTTTTCAGTGCGCTCCTGATCACCGCTGAGTCTGCCGATCTCTTTCTGCAGGCGTTGGCGTTCGGCCTCCACATCGATGAGTCCGGCCATCGGGATCAGCACCTGCATCTCGCCGACCAGGGCGGTGGCCGATTCAGGAGCCTCGTCATCTGCAGAGATGATCTCGATCGACTGGGTGCGCGCCAGAAAGTCAAGATAGGCGCGGTTATCTGTGACACGCTGCCGGTCGCTTGCTGTGGTGTTGGCGAGCAGCACCGGCACCATTTTTCCAGGTGCAATATTCATCTCACCCTTGATCTTGCGGATGCCGAGGATGAACTGCATCACCCA
>DAOUQU010000001.1 GCA_030625445.1 Gammaproteobacteria bacterium | reverse complement strand
ATTGTTGCCGATAGCAGTCACCCTTCAAGATACTCAAAGATCTCAATGACTTTTTTTACACCGCTGATGCTGCGCACATGTTCGACGATGGCAGGTCCCTCTTCAGCAGTCACCAGGCCGAGCAGGTAGACATTTCCCAGGGTGGTGGAGACTTTGACCCGGGTCGGGTCGAAGCCCTTGATACTGATCCGCCACAGTGATCCCTTGATTTTACTGGTCAGGGCGGAATCACCGCTGACATCGAGATTGTCAGCCAGTGGCCTCACTTCAACTTCATTATAGATGGATTTGACTTTTGGCTGGTGGCTGACAATCTGTGCAAATTTATGTGCCAGTTCCCTGGTTTCTGCCTGTCCAAAAATCAATACGCGGCGGTTAAAGCTGGTGACATGTATGCGTGAATGATCGGAGATTTCAGGATGCTTGCTTAGCGTAGTCCTTGCACGCAGTTTGATCTCCTGGTCATCCATGACGGCATCATTGCTGCGTCTATCGTGTATGGTTGAAGCGAGTGTTGCGGTGGTGGCTACGACAGCAGCGGTACAACCTCCCAGCAGCGGGAGATAAATAAGAGCGCTAAGAGAGATAATCAGCCCCCTAGTATGCTGCGTCAAAGGCATTTTGAATCCACTCGATTTTGACTTCAGGTTGGGCGACGATGGCAACGACATCAAAGCGGCAGGCTGTGTCAAGGCGATGTTGTTGCAGATAAAAATTTGCAGTTCGCGTCAGGCGGCTCTGCTTGGTGCGGCTGATGGTTGCTGCCGGGGTTCCGTAATTGCTGTTTTTTCGGTAGCGAACTTCAACAAAAACGAGATGCCTGTTGTGCATCATGATGAGGTCGATCTCACCCATGCGGCACAGGAAATTGCGTGTGACCAGTTTGAGTCCCCGGGATTTTAGATAATCGAGTGCATACTGCTCGATCCTGTTACCTGTCTCCCTGCTGCTCATTCCCGGACAGATTCTCTCCTAGCTGCGAGGCTGGTGTTGAGTCAGGGTGCCATTATGATAATGGAGCCACAGCATATTGCGCCTGACGATGCCGTTGCTGTCGAGGCTCAGATCGCCAGTTGCTCCCTTGATGGTTTTTCCTCTGCTGATATCCCCCGCGTTCAGAGCCAGCAGCATTGCATCAATTCCGAAAGCGTAGAATTTTGCCAGGCCGGGATTGATGGCGCCGCCGGATTCAAGCTCCTGGTAAGTGGGAATGGATGCTGGTGACGCACCGGGGACAGACCAGCGCAATACCGGAATCCACACATTCTCGAAATCGGAGTCCTTGTGTCCATAGAGGCGCCTGTCATAGGCGGTTGAGGATGCATATACCGCAGGGTTCTGGCTGCCTGCGAGTAGCAGTTGTGCACGGATCTTGCGCGCCTTGCTGGGTTTGGCCACGATGAAGACGGTATCTGCCGGTGTCTTCGTGGCTGAGTTGACGGTGTTAGTGAAACTGCCGGCTCCCTGCGGGTAAATCACCCTGGCTGTGACAGCCCCCCCCAGGGAGTGCCAGCGCTGACGAAAGCCCTTTTCATAACGGCTTCCCCAACTGGTATTCGGGTAGATGATTGATGCCGTGCGGTGGCCATCATTCCAGGCTTTCTCGGCGATAATTTCTCCCTCTGCAACCGGAGACAAGCCGAACTGGTAAACGCCGCGGGGAGAGTAGTTGCTGACCTGGTTGAGGGTGATAGTCGGCGAACCGTGTTGATCTGTAGAGGTAACCTTCTGCACGGAAGGCTTGCTGAGTGGCCCGAGAATCATGGCTGCTGAGTCTGCCTGCCCAATGGCGTCGGCGAGGTTGCCGCTGCTGTCAATATAGCGCAGTGTCGGGCGTTTTCCCTCAGGCTGACGTGCATGCACTGAATCAATCCCCTGGCGAACAGCATTGGCGGCGTTTGCATAGACGCCTGAAGAGGGGAGCAAAACAGCGATTTCACCAGTCGTGACATTTGATGTTACGACTGCTTCGTTTGATAGCGCCATCCTGATACGCGCAGCGGAAGCCTCATCTCCTGCTCTCTCATAATACATCAGTGCTCTTTGCAGATATTCACGGCGCTGGTTGCCTTTGTTTGAGCGTGCCAGGTTTTCATATAAGTAGGCGGCTCCCGAGTAGTCACCCTTGTTTGCCAGTGTCTCGGCACGATCCGAACGGGCTTTATCGACGCCGAATCCAAAGGTATCCAGACCCATTGAGGTACATCCGGAGATGGCAAGGGAAAAGGCGAGAACAACAGCAGGGAAAAGTTTTTTTAGTGGTAGCATAATACTAAGGAACCTCAGAATAAGTCTATGGGATGGGGGTTCGGGGGAAGGGTGTTCCGAATTTCCCATTAAAAACCAATAATAGATAACCCTTCCCCCGTAGAAAAACTTGCAGGGATGCTCTGCTCGAGACGCGAAGCGACTTGATCAGAGCTTCCTCAACTCCGAAATAGATTCAATCACTGCCGCAGTATCCGTAGTGAAGGGCGAGATGTCAATGCAAACAGGCAGGCTTTATATTGTTGCTACTCCCATCGGTAACCTTGGGGATATCACCCGGCGGGCTGTCGAGGTACTGAAACGGGTTGATTTGATTGCCGCCGAAGATACACGACACACGGCAGGATTGCTTTCTCATCTTGGCATTGATGCGCGAACGCTCTCTTTTCATGAACACAATGAGCAGCAGCGATCACAGCAACTTGTCGAGTTATTGCTTGCCGGGAAAGAGATTGCTCTGGTAAGTGATGCGGGAACACCGTTGATTTGCGATCCCGGTTACCGTATTGTCAGCGCATGCAGGGAGAGGGGGATTGATGTTGTACCGATACCCGGCGCCAGCGCAGTTATTTCTGCGTTGTCAGCATCAGGATTGCCGACCGACCGTTTTCTGTTTGAGGGCTTCCTGCCTCGCACGCAGGCAAAACGTCGGAAACGTCTGCAGCAGTTGAGCGATTTCCCATCGACGCTGGTATTTTATGAATCATCCCACCGCATCCTGCACAGCCTGGAGGATATGCTGACACAGTTTGGGAAAGATCGCCGCGTGGTGATTGCACGTGAACTGACCAAGCAATACGAAACCATGATCGACCAGCCGCTCGGCCGATTACTGCAAACGATGGCTGCAGACACTAATCAGCAGCGCGGCGAATTCGTGGTTATGGTTGCAGCTGGTGAGAGTCCCGTCATGGAGAAAGGCTTTATTGATGGAGTGCTGCAGGTGCTTGTCGAGGAGATGCCGCCCAACCAGGCGGCAAGAATCGCTGCACGCATCAGTGGGCAACCAAAGCGGGAACTTTATCAGCTGCTGTTGAAGTTAAAAGAGAAGTAGCCATAACCCTGATATGAGCTCCTGATCGAAGCGCCTAGCGATTCGATCAGGTGTTCATCAGCTGCTAACATCTATGCGGCGGGGCTTCTCCGGTGCAGATTTGGGCAGGATAATCTCAAGCACCCCGTTCTGACTGGATGCACTGATATTGTTGGCATCGACTGTATCCGGTAGAGAAAAGCGCCGTATGAAGAGACCATGGGAGCGTTCCAGGCGTTTATAATCTTTTCCGCCCTCGGTGGATTCGTGTTTGCGCTCTCCCTTGATAGTCAGTACGCCTTCTTCCATTGACACTTCGATCTTATCCGCATTGACTCCGGGAATATCGGCATGTATTAAAAAATGCTCCTCCTCTTCTTTGATGTCAACAGCAGGAGACCAGTCGCTGCCTTCGACCAGGCTGGTATCATCACGCCCTGCGGGGGTGTTTAACAATTGCCCCATCTCATTGTGCCACTGGTCGAGAAGGTTCCAGGGGCTTCGTACAAGCATACTCATTTCATTTACTCCAGTTTTACTCTCTTGATGTTATAGATATAGAGTAGAATATTGTGAATTCAAGAGGGAAGGGTGAGCAGCAAAAAATATCTTTTTATAGAAAGATTTCGGTCAGGGAGACAGGCGTATTCTGCAGGCGCCCGTGAAGGTTGAGAATAGTAATGTCTGCAGGCTAATCAATAAGCGTATCAGAATGAATAAATTATTGAGTTCCATCAAATCCAGATTTTTTCACTGTGAGCATAAGGCGAAGTGTTCGAATATGAATGGTTCACTTGCTGAACGCGTAGCAGTGCTGATGAAAATCGGCAATGTTGCACTTGCTAAAAAGCAACTGCCGGGGGAAAGTGATGCAGGGGGGGATGCTTATCTGACAATGTTTGACTCTCTGTATGCGGAGTTTACGGAGATTATGGAGGCGCGGGAGCAGAATATCCTGAAGTGCCCATTGAGTGATGAGCTCAAGGTCTCTCTTGCAGAACTTCGTTATGTCGTCGTTTCACTGCAGCGGGATGTTGTTTCATTCGAACCGATTATTGGCATCCTGGGGAGTGAAGCGACTTATGATTCCCCACCTGCATAGCATCGAACGATGTACGGCTATTTTTGAGAACTTACACCTTTGTCGGGAAGTTATATGACGTCCGAATCTCAGCCCCCGGCTATCCAGATTGCTTCTCTGACCGATGTCAGGGGGGATGGAATGGATGCTCGCATCGTTGACGAGTATGCCAATGACAACCCTCTTATCAAGATAGGTAGTGAGACGATCCTGGCCGGCCATCTGGGCTCGTATGTGGCAATTCGTCAGTCTGATATCAGTATCCTGGCGCTGGTTCACAAGATGTGGGAGAGGGATCGTTTAGATCGCAATGGCGGGAGTTATACGGCTCGCTATATCTCTTTGATCCCTGTCGGTGAAATTCAGGAGGATGGCAAATTTATCCGTGGTGTCAGGCATTATCCGACGCCGGGAGCAAAGGTTTTTGCCGTTGGTTTTGATGAGATTAATGCGATTTTTTCAACATTCAGGGAGTTTGAGTTCTATATTGGCCAACTGGCGGCAAAAAAAGATTACCATGTCAGCCTCGATCCCCGCGCATTGTTCGGACGTCATTTTGCTATTCTGGGTCAATCCGGTTCCGGAAAATCCTGGACGGTAACCAGCCTGCTTCAACAGACACTCAAGGCGATGCCGAAATCCCATATGATCATTCTGGATCTGCATGGGGAGTATTGCTGGGAAGATGAGCGGGGCGTCAGAAAAACGGCTTTCGCCGAAGGCAAGGTGAATTATGTCGATGCTCTCGATCTCGAAATGCCCTACTGGATGATGAGTTATGCAGAGCTTATCGACCTGTTTATCGATCGCTCTGATCCCGGTGCATCGACGCAAATGGCATTTATGCGCCAGGTGTTGCAAACGCTCAGGGCTAAAGAGGCGAAGGCGATTGGTTTGAAGGGGGTGTCCGTTGATACTCCCATCTATTTTTCCCTGTCCGATCTCTACCAGCTCTTTAAGAGCGCCAATGGAGAGAGGAAGGAGTTCGGTAAAGTCAAGGGTGCATTGTTTGGTGAATTTGATGAACTGCTGGTCAGAATGGAGAGCCGTTTCAATGATGTTCGCTATGATTTCCTGCTCAAGCCAAAAAAACGCACCACTTCGGCATCTTTAAGTGATTTGTTGCGTGAATTCATTGGTTTGGGCAGCAACAAGGCCAATATCACCATTATTGATTTAAGCTCTGTACCGACCGACATTCGTCCGGCAATTTCAGCGCAAGTCGGGCGCCTGGCTTATGAATTCAACTACTGGAACCCGAGACGCCATGATTTTCCCATCACCCTGATCTGCGAAGAGGCGCATGCCTATATTCCACGGGAGAAAGGCGGGCAGTTTGAGGGAACCAAAAAAATGATGGAGAGGATCGCCAAGGAGGGGCGCAAATATGGCGTCTCCATCGGGGTGGTCAGCCAGCGTCCGACAGAACTCTCCGAAACCATGCTTTCCCAGTGCAGTTCGTTTATTTGTCTGCGTACAACAAACCCTGATGACCAGGAGTATATTCGGGCAATGGTGCCGGAAGCCGAGGGAGATTTGACGGATATGCTGGCCTCCCTGGGGCGGGGCGAGGCGCTGGTGCTGGGCGAGGCGGCTCCTATGCCGACGCGTATTCAGGTCTACCGGCCCGATCCGCCGCCCAGAAATACCGATGTGGACTACTTTACCAGTTGGCGCGAGGGTCCCGATGATCTGGATGTGGAAGAGATTGTCAATCTGTGGCGCACGCAAAACCACAAATAAAACAAAGTTTGCAGTCGTCAGTTGGCAGTTGTATGCAGGTGGTTTCTCTGTTTTTTACTGCAAACTGACGACTGCCAACTGAATACTTGTTTTTTTTCTTGCTTTTTCATCCCCCAACAGCTATTTTCTGCATGGGAGTCGGCTGGTTAATCGCTGTCAGTTTTTTACTGGTGGAGGAAAGTCCGGGCTCCGCAGGGCAGAGTGCCAGGTAACACCTGGGCGGAGTGATCCGACGGCAAGTGCAACAGAAAATATACCGCCTAAGCAGTCTGTGACTGCCGGTAAGGTTGAAATGGTGCGGTAAGAGCGCACCGCGCTGCTGGCAACAGCAGTGGCATGGTAAACCCCACTCGGAGCAAGACCAAATAGGGAAGCTTGTGTACGCACAGCCTGTGGTCCGCAGGTGGCTTCCGGGTAGGTCGCTTGAGGTATGCGGTGACGCATTACCCAGATGAATGATTATCCACGACAGAACCCGGCTTACAGGCTGACTCCCACCTCTCCCCACTATTCATGTTTTCAGACCTTCCGCTCCATTTCAACGACAATCCAGTCATCCATTCCTCATAAGTTACTTTAACTTATCCACTCATCGAGTTGTTTTTCCTGTAGATGAGGGTGTTATTATAAGTTATTGTTAATTATCATTTTTTTCCCTCTGACCCTTGACCAATACGGGTAATGCATCTATTATTTCAACAGAAGTGGGGGGAAGTGGGGAATAGTAGTGCTTTCTCTCTATTCGATGCGGTAAATGTATAGAATTAATAAACAAAAAACCACCGACTGAGTCACCCATGTACTTCGGAACCAATCTTGTCAAGCTGGATACCAAGGGGCGCGTCGCCATTCCTGCGCGTCACCGTGAAGGTTTGCGCAACAGCGGCGGTTCCAGGGTTGCGGTGACGATTCATCCCCAGAGTGAGAAATGTTTGTGGATGTATCCCTGGGATGAGTGGGAAAAGACCGCGACGGTGGTGGCTGATCTTCCAGCGTTGAACAAACAGTATGCGCAAGTGCAGCATATTTTATTCTCCAATCTGCAGGAACTCGATCTTGACGGGCAGGGAAGGATTCTGCTTCCGCAAAAACATCGTGCGCATGCAGGCCTGGTGGCTGGTGAGCAGATAGCCATCATCGGCAAGGGGCGCAGGCTTGAATTCTGGTCGCAGCAGATGCTGGAACAAGTTGAGAAGGAGAACATGTTGGCCCTGCAGGATCCTGACTCGGAAGTCTCTGCAGAAATTGAAAACCTGAATCTGTAGCGGAGTGGCGATTTCACTCAATCACCAACCTGTTTTACTGCATGAGGCAGTGGATGCACTCGCAATCAGGCCAGACGGAATATACGTGGATGCGACTTTTGGCCGCGGCGGGCATAGCTCGTTAATCCTGCAGAAGTTGGGAGTCAGTGGACGTTTAGTGGCGCTGGATCGTGATCCGGATGCAATAAAGAGCGCTGTTGCAGTGATTGGAGATGATCCGCGTTTTTCGATTGAACATGCGTCGTTTGATGCGCTTGCAGAGATTTCCGTAAAACTGGGGATCATGGGGGAGATCGATGGTGTGCTGCTGGATCTTGGGGTTTCATCTCCACAACTGGAAGATGCACAACGGGGCTTTAGTTTCATGCACAATGGGCCGCTGGATATGCGCATGAATCCCGACGATGATTTGACGGCGGCCGCCTGGTTGTCTGACGCATCGCAGCAGCAGATCAAACAGGTTTTGAGCGAATATGGGGAAGAGCGATATTCCGGGCGTATTGCCACGGCGATCGTGGCGCAGCGGCAAGAGAGGCCGTTGATGACAACAATGCAGCTTGCGCAGTTGATTGATCAGGCCGTACCGCGAAAAGACCCCGGGAAGCATCCGGCTACACGCACTTTTCAGGCAATACGGATACGCATCAACCGGGAGTTACAGCAACTCTCGGCTGTGCTTGAACAGGCATTATCGGTACTCAGGCCCGGAGGACGGTTGTCCGTGATCAGCTTTCACTCTCTGGAGGATAGAATCGTCAAACGCTTCCTGCGTGACCACTCCCGTGCCGATACGCTGCCAAAAGGTGTTCCTGTGATGGCTTCGCAATTGCAACAGCCTCAACTGCGTCTGGTGGGAAAGGCGGTGACACCTTCGCGTGAAGAGGTCAGGGCGAATCCGCGAGCGCGCAGTTCCCGCTTGAGAATTGCGGAGAAATCCGCGTGAGTGGAAGTCGCATGCTGCTGATCACGGGTTTGCTGATAATTATTGTGTGGACGGCGTTAAAGGTTGTCGAGGCAAAGCAGCAGACGCGTCAGTTATTTGCAGTGCGTGAAGCACTGCGCACTGAAGCGGATGAATTGAGCGTGACACAGGGGCAGTTGCAGGTCGAGTTGGCGACCTTTGCTGATTATGAACGCATCGAAAAAAAAGCACGAAATAATCTGCATATGCGTACACCGGGTATGCAAGAGATAGAGGTTCTGGAAACAGAGTAATGGCGGGGAAACAACGACATAAAAAAGGCAGGCAGGCGCGGCGGGCAAAAAAGGCGGCCGCTCCCTCCTTTGCTGCGCGTCGCCATTTGATGGTCGGGGGGTTGCTGTGTGCTGCCGCTCTGTTAATCGCCGGTGCATGGTATCAGCAAATTTTGCGCACGGATTTTTTACAGCAAAAGGGTGATTACAAGCACATCAGTTATATGGATGTGCCAGCGCGACGAGGTAGAATTCTTGATCGCAACGAGGAGGTGCTGGCTGTGAGCAACCCGGTAGACTCTGTATGGGCCGATCCGCGAATCCTGCCCCAGGATAATGAGACTGTCAAAATCCTCGCACAGGCATTAAAAATGAATGCTGATGACCTGCTGCAGAAACTCTCGCGCTACCGCAACAAGCATTTTTTCTATCTGGCCCGCTGGATGACTCCTGCTGATGCACGCAAGGTGATGGCAATACTGAAAGAGAAAGGGGTCAAAGGGGTTGGCCTGCAGCGTGAATACCGTCGTTACTACCCTGCGGGTGAATATTTCTCGCATGTGATCGGTTTTTCCGGGCGTGATGAAAGGGGCCTGGAGGGGCTGGAGTTTCAGTATGATGAAGAGTTGAATGCCGAGGCGGGACGCAAGTTGGTTCTGAAAGACGCCAGGCGACGCCTGTTGGCAAATGTTGCGAGTATCCGCGAGCCGCAGGGTGGAAAGGACATTGTGCTGAGCCTGGATCGTCGTTTGCAATTCTATGCCTATCGGGCGCTGAAAAATGCAGTTGTCAAACATAAGGCCAAGTCAGCCTCACTGGTGATGCTGGATGTCGATAGCGGAGAAGTGCTGGCGATGGTGAGTCAACCCTCCTATAACCCGAATGCCAGCCGCAGCAACCTCAGGGGAAAAGCGCGTAATCGCGCCGTCATAGATATTTTTGAACCCGGTTCGACGATGAAGCCGCTGACTCTTGCGGCTGCTATGGAGCTTGGTTATATCACTGAAAACACCAAGATTAATACCGGTAAAGGGGTTCTCTGGGTAGGCAGGAACAAGGTGAGTGATCCGAAACGCTATGGTGTGCTCGATCCTGCCGGAGTGCTGCGTCGTTCCAGTAATGTGGGATCAGCAACCATCGCTTTGAAAATGCCGGAAAAGGATCACTGGAAGATGCTGGACAGTTATGGGTTTGGACAACCGGTGATGATTGATTTCCCCGGCGAAGCGAGCGGGCTGCTGCGCGACTACGGGTTATGGCGGCGCATCGATCAGGCCACCCTGGCATTTGGTTATAGTATCTCTGTATCGACACTGCAGTTGGCGCAGGCCTATGCGATCCTTGCTGCAGACGGCATCCGGCGTCCACTCTCTCTGCTGCGCGTTGATAAACCGGTTGATGGAGATCGGGTGCTCTCTGTCGAGACCGCGAGGTCGCTGCGCAGGATGATGGAGGGGGTGGTTTCTGCACAGGGAACAGCGCCAAAGGCGGCTGTGAGCGGCTACCGGGTTGCCGGTAAAACCGGAACGGTCATAAAGCTGGGGGCGCAGGGGTATAAAGACAAGAAGAAGAAATATCGTGCGCTGTTTGCGGGAATTGCGCCGGCGACAGCCCCGAAACTGGTGATGGTGATTGTCTTTGATGAGCCGGTAAAAAATGGTCATTACGGAGGTACGGTCGCCGCGCCGGTATTTTCTGAAGTGATGGGCCATGCGTTGAGGCTGCTGAATGTCGCGCCTGACAACAAGCAGCCAAAGAATGAATTGCAGGTGGCGAGCGCCGGAGGTGTGCAATGATGCCAGCGACACAGCTGCCAAACGCCCCGTTGCTTGGAGAACTGCTTGATAAAGCGCCGCCTGAATTGGCGCAGCTTGCTGTCAGCGCTCTCTCACTTGACAGCCGCAGGTTGACTTCAGGATCGTTGTTCATCGCGCTTCCCGGAACCCGCGGACATGGACTTGATTATCTGCAGCAGGCAGTTGATGCGGGATGCGTCGCTGTTGTTGCTGAAATTGACGACGCGTGGAGTAGAGAGCGCATCGAGGCATTGAATACCTCTATCCCGGTGATTGTTGCCGGTAAAGTCCATGCGGGCCGTATTGCTGCAAGATTCTACGCTGATCCCTCTGCACGGCTTACGATCATTGGATATACCGGCACCAATGGTAAAACCACTTGTGCATGGCTGACAGCAGGAGTACTGGAAAATTGCGCCATGATTGGAACACTCGGCAATGGCGCGCCAGGTTCTCTACAGCAGGCAACACACACGACGCCTGATGCGATTACGCTGCAGCAGATGTTCGCTGATTATCTGCAAACGGGTATTACTGCGGTCGCGATGGAAGTCTCCTCCCATGCGCTGGATCAGGAGAGAGTCGATGGTACGCATATAGATGTGGCTGTGTTTACCAATCTCAGTCGTGATCACCTTGATTATCACGGCACGATGCAGGCGTATGGTGAAGCCAAGCAGAAGTTGTTTTGTCTACCGGATTTGAGTTGCGTCGTGATCAATATGGATGACCCATACGGGCAACAAATCAGGGAGATTCTTGCGCCGGAGATGCGCTGCATCACAGTCGGTGTGAATGCTGCGGATGTGCAACTGCGTGCATCACACATACGACAGACGCAGCAGGGTCTCCAAATGGTTCTGCACTATGGGCAGCAGCAGGTGGTGCTTGCATCTCCGCTGATAGGGCGCTTCAATGTCGATAATCTGCTGTCAGTGGCAGGAGCGTTGGTTGCTGCAGGAGTCCCCCTGGTTCAGCTGGTCAAACGCCTCTCGAGTGTGCCGGCAGTGCCCGGGCGTATGGAGCGTTTTGGCGGCGAGAACCAGCCATTGGTTGTGGTTGACTACGCGCATACACCGGATGCGTTGAAAAATGCACTGCTTGCCGCACGTGAACATACACAGGGTGAACTCATCTGCCTGTTTGGTTGTGGTGGCGATCGTGACGCGGGCAAGCGTCCATTGATGGGGAGAGTAGCCGAAGAGCTGGCGGACCGGGTTATTGTGACCGATGACAACCCCCGCAGTGAATCCGGTGATGCCATCATCGAACAGATTCTGTGCGGTATGAAGCATCCGGTACGCGTTGTGCGTGATCGTCAACAGGCGATCTCTATTGCCATAACACAGGCGTCAGCAGGGGATCTGGTTCTGGTTGCAGGGAAAGGGCATGAAGATGTGCAGATTATTGGTGATAAACGCCATCATTTCAGTGACAGGGAAGTGGTTGCAAAGCTTCTGCGGAGCGGGCAATGATCGACTTCTCCGTCAGCGAAGCGGCAAAAATCCTGCAGGGAGGGGCTGTCAATGGTGACGTGCATTTTAATGCCGTGAGTACAGACAGCCGCACTCTCGATGGAGAGGCGCTGTTTGTAGCAATTCCGGGCGAGCATTTTGACGGCCATGACTATGTGGAAACGGCAGCCCGGCAGGGGGCGGTTGCCGCATTGGTTGACAGAGAGGTAGAGAGTGAGATCCCGCAGATCATCGTTGCTGATGTGCGCCTTGCCTTGCTGCAACTGGCCGGTGCGTGGCGCAGCAAGTCGGACGCAGTCGTCATTGCATTGACCGGCAGCAATGGAAAAACAACCGTCAAGGAGATGCTTGCTGCGATTTTATCCCTGCGGGGCAGCGTGCTCGCAACCATCGGCAACCTGAATAATGAGATTGGTGTGCCACTGACCCTGACCAGGATTCAAGATCAGGAGTTTGCGGTGATCGAGATGGGTGCAAATCATGCAGGGGAGATTCATCAACTCAGTGTTGCCGCCTCTCCCGATGTTGCGTTGCTGAATAATGCCGGGCGAGCCCATCTCGAAGGCTTCGGCTCCCTGCAAGGAGTGGCCCGTTCCAAGGGTGAGATTGTTGATGGTCTCTCTTCCGATGGCATTTTTGTGTGCAACGGAGAGAGTCAATGGCTGCCGCTGTGGCGCGAGCTGGCTGGTGATCATCAGGTCATCACATTCGGCCAGACAGAGGCCTGTGATGTGCATCTTGAAAAAAACTCGTCGACAGCGCAATGGAACGAGAGTGGCTTTGAACAGCAGTTTGATGTGCATACCGGCACACAGCGTTTCCCGGTGCAACTGCCGCTGGCGGGAGAACACAACCGGCTGAATGCGCTTGCTGCTGTGGCGGTGTGTGTTGCACTGAAAATTGATCATACACTGATTCATGACGGTCTTAAATCAATCAGGCCTGTGCCGGGCCGGCTTTTTCCATGCCGCAGCGCTTCGGGAGTACGCATTATTGATGATACCTATAATGCCAATCCGGATTCAGTGACAGCAGCGATAGCGGTGCTTGGAAGTTTTTCGGCACACAGGGTGCTGGTGCTTGGCGACCTGGCCGAGTTGGGAGGCGATGTTAAAGCCATTCATGCTGATCTGGGAAGAGTGGCGGCGGAGCGCGGCATCGATAGACTTTACACCCTTGGTCCGATGAGCGCTGCTGCTGCTGCCGCTTTTGGCGACGATGGCTTTGCCTTTAATGACATCGATGAATTGAATAATGCCCTGCAGTCACAACTGGATGACCAGCATATCGTACTGGTCAAAGGTTCACGCGCCGCTCGTATGGAGCGGATTGTTGAGGCATTGACAGCGAATGAGGATATCGGATGCTGATCTATCTGGCTGACTATCTGGCCCAATTCGAGAGCGGTTTCAGCGTCTTTCAATATCAGACACTGCGCATCATTCTCAGCGTGTTGACAGCATTGGTGGTCTCTTTTGTGATCGGTCCGGCGATGATTCGCAAGCTTGCCACCTACAAGGGGCAGCCGGTGCGTGATGACGGGCCCAAAACCCACTTTGCCAAGGCGGGAACGCCGACTATGGGCGGTGCGCTGATTCTGGTTGCTGTCAGCATCAGCACCCTGCTGTGGGCGGATTTGGGGAATCGTTATGTGTGGATCGTATTGCTCACCACGCTGGCGTTTGGCGGTGTTGGACTGGTGGATGATTACAAGAAGCTGGTCAAACAGGACCCCAAAGGCCTCGCTTCCCGCTATAAATATCTGTGGCAGTCGCTGTTTGGCTTCGCAGCAGCCATGGCGCTCTACCTGACGGCCACCGAGCCTCAGGAGACACAGTTGATCCTGCCCTTTTTCAAGGATGTGGCATTGAACCTTGGGATCTTCTATGTGGTGCTTGCCTACTTTGTCATTGTCGGCACCTCCAATGCGGTCAATCTGACCGATGGTCTGGATGGCCTGGCGATTGTGCCGACAATTCTGGTTGCCGGAGGGATGATGATTTTTGCCTATCTCTCCGGGCACGTCAAGTTCGCAGAGTATTTGCAAATTCCCTATCTATCGGGAGTGGGTGAAGTCGCAATTTTTTGTGCGGCACTGCTCGGCGCCGGTATCGGTTTCCTGTGGTTCAACACCCATCCGGCGATGGTCTTCATGGGAGATATTGGAGCACTTGCAATTGGTGCGGCGCTTGGTGTGGTCGCCGTGGCAGTGCGTCAGGAGCTGGTGCTGATGATCATGGGCGGGATTTTTGTGATCGAGACGTTGTCGGTCATCATTCAGGTCGCCTCTTTCAAAATGACCGGCAAGCGCGTATTTCGCATGGCGCCGCTGCATCATCACTATGAACTCAAAGGGTGGCCGGAGCCGCGCGTCATCGTCAGGTTCTGGATTATCAGTTTTATCCTGGTGTTGATCGGGCTTGCGACATTGAAACTTCGATAACGGTTTTGATCAAGAGAATGAGCACAGCAATCAAGCGTAACGAGACTATGGAGCAGATGGCAGCTCCCATGACCCTGATAGTGGGTCTGGGATCTACCGGGCTCTCCTGCGTGCGTTTTCTGGCTGGCAGGGATATCCGTCTGGCTGTCATCGATAGTCGCGATCATCCACCGTGTTTGCAGCAGCTGCGCGATGAATTTCCGGATGTGGCGCTCTTTACAGGTGCCTTTGAAGCAGATGTTTTCGAGGCTGCAGAGCGTCTGATCGTGAGCCCCGGTGTCTCCCTGAAAGAGCCGCAGATTCAGCAGGCTATCTCACGGGGCATCGAGGTGATTGGCGATGTCGAGCTGTTTTTGCGCCAGGTCAACGTGCCAGTCGTAGCGATTACCGGCTCCAACGGCAAGAGTACGGTGACGACGCTACTGGGAGAGATGGCCAAAATTGCAGGTCTCCGCGCCGGTGTTGGAGGAAATCTTGGTACGCCGGTGCTGGAACTTCTGGATGAGGCAAATGAACTCTATATCCTGGAACTCTCCAGCTTTCAGCTTGAGACGATTCGCAGCTTGCGGGCCAAAGCAGCCGTGATTCTGAATCTCAGTGCCGATCATATGGATCGTTATGACTCTTATGAAGAGTATATGCAGGCAAAAGCGGTGATATACCGCAATGCCGAAACTGCGGTCGTCAATCTGGATGACTCTGCTGCGATGCAGCTGGCTGAAAATGCACACTCCATCAGCTTTTGCATGCAGGCTCCACGACAGGATCAATATGGCATTTGCGATGCCGATGGTGTGCAGTGGTTGTGCAGAGGAGAGCAGCTTCTGCTGGAAACTTCTGCAATCCCTGCTTCCGGAAAACACAACCAGGCAAATGCGCTGGCTGCGCTGGCGCTTGGTGAAGCCGTTGGCCTGCCTATGGATGCCATGCTGCTGGCCATCAGAAGTTTTCGCGGGCTTGCCCACCGTACATGGTTCGTTGCTGAAATCGATCATGTGCGCTGGTACAACGACTCCAAAGGGACAAATCCCGGCGCAACTATCGCTGCGCTGGAAGGAGTGGATCTGGCGGATGAGAGCCGCTCCATCCTGATTGCGGGAGGTGATTGCAAGGGGGCTGATTTTTCCCGGCTTGCGGCCCTGTTGCCCGCTTATGTGCGCGCCCTGGTGCTGATCGGGCGTGATGCGCCACACATCGACAAAGCGGTTGGAGGGGCGGTGCCGGTTGTCAATGCTGTCGACATGAATGATGCAGTCAGGCTTGCGGCGGGTCTCGCCCGTCCGGGCGACAGGGTGTTGTTGTCCCCGGCATGCGCCAGTTTTGATATGTATGAAAATTATATGCAGCGCGGTGAAGCTTTCATGCAGGCAGTCGGGAGGCTTGGCTGATGGAAGCGATCATGCAGCAGAGAGAGGGGAAAATATGGGAGATGCCGCAACTCGATTATCCACTACTTGCCGCAGCCCTGACACTGCTGCTGTTTGGAGTGGTGATGGTGGGATCGGCTACCATCCATCGCTACGCTGCTGCTCCCTATTTTTTCGTCAGCCGACATCTGTTCGCCGTTCTGCTGGGCTTAGTGGCTGGTGCGATTGTCATGCGTATCCCCATTGATCGCTGGGAACGATGGGGCCCGTTGCTCTATATCTTCGGTTTGGTGCTGCTGGTGCTGGTGTTGATCCCCGGGATAGGACGCAGTGTCAATGGCGCACAACGCTGGATCTCTCTCGGTGGTTTTAATCTGCAGAGTTCCGAGTTTATGAAGTTGTTCGTGATGCTCTATCTGGCGGGTTATCTGAATCGTAAGCATCTGGAGGTCACGACAAGTGTGTGGGGCTTTATCAAACCATTGCTGCCGGTTCTGCTTGCCTCGGCATTGATCATGCTGGAACCTGATATGGGAACTACAGTGGTGCTGCTGTTCACTGCTTTTGGCATGCTGTTTCTCGGCGGGGTGCCGATACGTCAATATCTGGTTCTGTTTGCAGTTGCAGTCGTGTCGCTGGGGGCACTGGTGATCATAGAGCCCTATCGCATGAAGCGCGTCACCTCTTTTATGGATCCCTTTGCCGACCCGCTTAACAGCGGTTATCAGCTCTCCAATGCATTGATCGCATTTGGACGTGGTGAGTGGAGTGGCGTCGGGCTCGGTGAAGGGGTGCAAAAGCTTTTCTACCTACCGGAAGCCCACAACGATTTTCTGATGGCAGTGATCGGTGAGGAGTTTGGTCTGCTTGGTACGGTGTCGATTATTCTGCTGTTTGCTTTTATCAGCTGGAGGGCATTCCGCATTGGCGCTCTGGCAGAGAAGCAGAGCAAGCGCTTTGCACTCTATATCGCCTACGGTTGTGGATTGTGGCTGGGCTTTCAGGCGTTTATCAATATTGGCGTCAATCTTGGTCTGCTTCCCACCAAGGGATTGACTTTGCCGCTGATGAGCTATGGAGGCAACAGCATTATCGTTGCCTGTGTGGTGATTGCGATGTTGCAGCGCATCCATCTTGAAGTTGTGCCAAAACAAGGCAAACGGAGCAAGAAATGAAACACATTATCATCATGGCAGGCGGGACCGGAGGGCATGTCTATCCTGCGCTGGCGACT
This sequence comes from Gammaproteobacteria bacterium, assembly GCA_030625445.1. Taxonomy (GTDB): domain Bacteria; phylum Pseudomonadota; class Gammaproteobacteria; order Chromatiales; family Chromatiaceae; genus Sva-25. The sequence goes on along the minus strand of DAOUQU010000001.1, from coordinate 14,402 downwards.
GCGAAAGAGATGATCTCAAGAGGCTACTCGGTCAGCTGGCTGGGAACTCCGGACAGTTTTGAAGCACGCCTGGTTCCACAGCATCAAATCGAGTTTGATGTGGTCAATATCAAGGGGCTGCGAGGTAATGGCGTCAAGCGCATGTTGACAGCCCCCTTTCTATTGACACAATCACTGCTGCAGGCGCTGGCAGTGATGCGTCACAGAAAACCGGCGCTGGTTATTGGCATGGGGGGCTTCGCCTCCGGTCCGGGTGGCGTGGCTGCACGTCTCACGGGGACGCCGCTGGTGATTCATGAACAGAATGCGATTGCCGGAGTCACCAACAAGCTGCTCTCTAAATTTGCCACGGCGGTTTGTGAAGCATTTCCGGGAACCTTCAGGGCGTCGAAAAAAGTGACAACGACAGGGAATCCGGTGCGTGCAGAGATAGCTGCACTGGCGCCTCCCGCAGAACGCATGTCACAACACAACGGGCCGGTACAGGTGCTGGTTGTTGGAGGGTCTCTTGGTGCCGCAACGCTCAATGAGGTGGTGCCGGAAGCGTTGGCGCTCATCGATGAAGCACAGCGTCCCGCCATCGGGCATCAATCGGGCCGCAATAAAGAGCAGCAAACCCTGCAAGCCTATGAAGATGCCGGGGTGAAGTCATGGGTTGTTGAATTTATTGATGATATGGCTGAGGCCTATAGCTGGGCTGATTTGATGATTTGCCGCAGCGGTGCTCTTACCGTTTCCGAGCTTGCAGCGGCAGGCGTTGCTTCGATACTGGTTCCCTATCCTTATGCAGTGGATGATCATCAGACACTCAATGCGCGTTATCTTGCTGACAAGGGGGCCGCAGTGATTCTGCAGCAGCGTGATATGAGTGCTGCGGTGCTGGCCCAGAAAATTCGTAATTTTGACCGTGACAGACTGCTGCATATGGCGCAGAAAGCACGTCTGCTTGCAAGGAGCGATGCGACTTCACAGGTTGGCGATATTTGTGAAAGGGTGATGATACGATGACGACGCAGGGCATCATGCCGGAGAGTCGTGCCATGGAGGCGATGCGCATGCGCGTATCACACCTCTACTTTGTCGGAATCGGCGGATCAGGCATGAATGGCATCGCGCAGGTTATGATCAATCTCGGTTACCATGTCTCCGGCTCGGATCTCTCTGACAATGCAGCCGTGCGGCAGTTGCGCAGTATGGGCGCCACCATCTATCAGGGTCATGAGGCGGAACAGGTTGAAGGCTGCGATGCAGTGGTTGTCTCCACGGCGATCCGTGATGACAACCCGGAAGTGGTTTATGCCAGGGAAAAACGGATTCCGGTGGTGCCGCGCGCCGAGATGCTGGCCGAGTTGATGCGTTTTCGTTATGGCATCGCGGTAGCTGGAACCCATGGAAAAACCACCACCACCAGTCTGGTGACCTGCCTGCTTGCGGAAGGGGGGCTGGATCCGACGTTTGTTATTGGCGGGCTGTTGAATTCTGCCGGAGCCAATGCGCAGCTTGGCGCGAGTGATTACCTGGTTGCAGAGGCTGACGAGAGCGACGCCTCGTTTCTCTATCTGCAGCCGATGATCTCTGTGATCACGAATGTCGATCATGACCATATGGAAACCTATGGTGGGGATTTCGAGCGGCTGCGCCAGACATTCATCGAATTTCTGCATCATCTGCCTTTCTACGGATTGGCGGTGATGTGCATCGATGATCCCGAAGTGCGTGGCCTGATTCCCAGGGTGACGCGTCGCGTGATCACCTATGGCCGGTCGCAGGATGCCGATGTTCGTGTTCTCAATATTGAACAGCAGGGTTTGCGCACCACATTCCAGGTGCAGTGTGTCGATGATGAAGTCATCGATATCAATCTCAATATGCCGGGTAAGCACAATGTATTAAATGCAGTAGCGGCAGTTGCAGTTGCGCGTGAATTGGGTGTGGATAACTCCGCTATTCAGCGTGCGCTGAAAAATTTTGCAGGAATTGGCCGGCGTTTCCAGAGTCAGGATTTTGAGTGGAAGGATGGCAGGGTCATGCTGGTCGATGATTATGGCCATCATCCGCGTGAAGTGGCTGCAACAATTGATGCTGTCAGGGCAGGCTGGCCGCAGCGTCGTTTGATACTGGCGTATCAGCCGCATCGTTATAGCCGCACCCAGGAGCAGTTTGAAGATTTCACAGCGGTTTTGTCGAGTGTGGATGTGCTGCTGTTGAACGAGGTCTATGCCGCCGGAGAGTCGCCGATCAGTGGTGCAGACGGGCGTGCACTGGCTGCCGCCATCCGCACCCGCGGGCAGATTAACCCGATTTTTGTTGAGCAGCTTGATGAGCTGCCGCAGACACTGGCTGCCGTGCTGAAGCCGGATGACGTGGTGTTGATGATGGGTGCCGGCAGCATCGGACAGGTCGCTGCGAAGCTGCCTCAGCTTCTGGGAGTCTCCTGATGCTGCAGTTGCGTGGAGAATTGCTGCAGCAGGAGCCGATGGGGCCTCACTGCAGCTGGCGCACAGGAGGGGGCGTGAAACAGTTGTTTCGACCGGCAGACACAGCTGATCTGCAGCAATTTCTACAGCAGCTTGCTGATGATGAAGAGCTGATCTGGGTCGGACTGGGAAGCAACCTGCTGGTGCGTGACGGTGGTTTTGACGGGAGTGTGATTCTTACAAAGGGGCGCTTTCAGGAGATTGAAATCATTGATGACATGCTCTCTGCGCAAGCTGGTGTGAGTTGCGCAAAGGCGGCACGAGAGAGCGCTAAACAGGGTTACTGCGGCCTTGAGTTTTTTGCCGGTATACCCGGCACCATCGGCGGTGCCCTGGCCATGAATGCAGGCGCATTTGGTGGCGAGACCTGGGAAAATGTTATCAAGGTCGAAACCATCGATCGTTACGGCGTTATCAGAACGCGTATGCCGGAGGAGTTTGAGGTGCACTACCGTGAGGTAAGCGGACCTGCCGGTGAATTTTTTCTGCGTGGCTGGTTTCGCCTGCAGCGTGGCGATGTGAATAAAGCACAGCAGAAAATTCGACAATTGCTGGAGCATCGCAGCCAGACGCAGCCAACGACCCAGCCCAGTTGCGGATCGACATTCCGTAATCCTGAGGGTGATTACGCGGCGCGTCTGATTGAGGCTGCAGGCCTCAAAGGCTACTGCATCGGAGGCGCCTGTGTCTCTGAAAAACATGCAAATTTCATTATCAATCGTGGTGATGCCACGGCAACTGATATTGAGCAGTTGATGGGGTATGTGCAGCAGCAGGTATTCCGGCAAAGCAGTATCTCCCTGCAAGCCGAAGTGCATATTGTAGGGGAGGCGGCATGAGGGATGCGCAGAAGTTTGGAAAGGTGGCCGTGCTGATGGGCGGAACATCCGCCGAGCGCGAAGTATCGCTGAACAGTGGTCGAGCCGTTCTCGACGGGCTGCTTCGCCGGGGCGTCGATGCCCATGCCGTGGATATCACTGCACCGCAGGATATTGTGGATCTCTATCAACACAACTATGAGCGCGCCTTTATCGTGCTGCACGGCAGGGGCGGTGAAGACGGACAGATTCAGGGGGCGCTGCAAACGCTGGGCATCCCCTATACCGGCAGCGGGGTGATGGGTTCCGCAATTGCGATGGATAAATACCGCACCAAGCTGATGTGGGGAGGTGTTGGTCTGCCGACGCCTGACTATCAATTGCTGCGCAATCCCTCTGATCTGAAGCTGGCTGCTGCTCTGGGCTTTCCTTTGATGATTAAGCCGGCGAATGAAGGTTCCAGTATCGGTATGTCGCGTGTCACTACTGAAGCTGAACTTGATCAGGCATGGCAGGTGGCACGTGAGTATGACCCAATTGTGATTGCAGAGCGGTGGATCACTGGAAGTGAATATACAGTCGCCATTTTGGGAGCTGATGCGCTGCCCGTGATTCGTCTGCAGACGCCCAATGAATTTTATGATTATGAGGCCAAGTATCAATCGGATGAGACCGGGTATCACATCCCTTCCGGCCTCGATTCCATCGGGGAGGAGCGTGCACAGGCTGTTGCACTGGAGGCATTTGATGCAGTAGGAGCGAATGGCTGGGGGCGCGTCGATATGATGATCGATGAAGCCGGCGGGATGTGGCTGATTGAGATCAATACCGTGCCGGGGATGACTGATCACAGCCTGGTGCCGATGGCGGCAAAGGCGCAGGGCATCAGTTTTGATGAGCTGGTGTGGAAAATTTTGCAGCAGACTCTGGAGCATGCCTGATGACTGCAAAGAAAAAAACAAATAATAAAAAGCAGGGTGTTACCCGTGGTGATGTGCTGTGGATGCGTTCAGGCGGCGCTCTATTGCTGGTGGCTGTCATCGTGGTTGCAGCCTACTGGATTCATCAAAAAATGCAGGATCCGTCACTGATGCCGGTGAAATCCGTGGTGCTGGATGGAAGTTTTGAGCATGTTGAGCGCAGTGAGCTGGAGAGCATTATTTCGCGGGCAATGAGCGGCGGATTTTTTTTGCTGGATGTCAGCCAGATACAATCAGCTCTTAAAGAGTTGCAATGGGTCTCCGCAGTCACTGTGCGCAGAGTTTGGCCGGATGTGCTGGTGATTAAAATCGAGGAGCATGTGCCTTTTGCCCGCTGGGGAGGCAATAGACTTATCAGTGAGCAGGGTGAATTATTTTCGCCGCACGCAATGGAGCAATTCTCAAGTTTGCCACAGATCGATGCTGAGGCGCAGTTTGCCGCAGATGTGATGCAGCAATCCCGTCAGTTCAGGAAACTGCTGCCTGGGGATGATGCTGTGGCCAGATTGCGTCGTAATGCACGCAGTGGCTGGACATTATGGCTGACCTCGGGGGTGCGTATCGAACTTGGCAACAGCAAGGTCATGGAGCGCCTGGCAAGAGCCAGGTTGCTGCTGGATCACTTTTCCGGCCAGACAGCCATACTCGATGTCATCGATGCGCGTTACTCCGGAGGTGTGGCAGTGAGAACGAGACAGCAGGGCAGTAAAGCAAACGAGAAAACAAACGAGAAAACAAACGAGTTAAAAATAGAGTCGATAGAGTCACAGGTATGAGTTCACAAACGGATAATAACCTCATTATCGGACTGGATATAGGAACATCCAAGATTGTCTGTCTTGTTGGTGAGATACAGCAGGATGGTGAGATCGAAGTCATCAGTATCGGTACGCATCCATCGACAGGCCTGAAAAAAGGTGTGGTCGTCGATATTAAAGCCACGGTGCATTCAATACAACGTGCAGTCGAAGAGGCGGAGCTGATGGCAGGATGCGAGATCCATTCGGTTTTTGCCGGGATTGCAGGCAGCCACATCAAGAGTCTCAACTCTCACGGTATCGTGGCAATCAAGGATGGAGAGGTGGCGCAGAGTGATGTCGACAGGGTGATTGATGCAGCACAGGCTGTAGCGATTCCGGCCGACCGGAAAATTCTGCATATACTGCCGCAGGAATTCATTATCGATGAGCAGGAGGGAATCCATCAACCTGTGGGGATGTCCGGAGTGCGGCTTGAAACGCGTGTGCATATCGTCACCGGGGCGGTTAGTGCTGCACAGAATATTGACAAATGCGTACGTCACTGCGGCCTGGAAGTGTGTGACCTGACCCTGGAACAGCTTGCCTCAAGCTATGCCGTACTCTCGGATGATGAGAAGGAGTTGGGTGTATGCCTGGTTGATATTGGCGGCGGAACGACGGATATTGCAGTCTTTACTGATGGCTCAATTCGACATACTGCAGTGATTCCCATTGCCGGTGACCAGGTGACAAATGACATTGCGGTCGCTCTGCGTACACCAACGGTGCATGCCGAGGATATCAAGATTCGTTATGGCTGTGCTTTGACACAACTGGCAGCCACGGAAGAGACCATCAAGGTTGCCAGTATTGGTGATCGTCCATCGAGGACTCTGTCACGCCAGACACTGGCTGAGGTCATTGAGCCGCGTTACGAAGAGTTGCTGCAGCTGATACAGGCAGAATTGAGACGCAGCGGTTTCGATCAACTGCTGGCAGGCGGCATTGTCATGACCGGAGGCAGTTCCAAGATGGAGGGATTGATCGACCTGGCGGAAGAGGTGTTCCACATGCCGGTAAGGCTGGGGATTCCGCAGTTAGTCACTGGCATGGCTGAGGTCATTAATAATCCGATTCACGCAACAGGTGTTGGACTACTGCTGTTTGGTCTTGAGAATGGCGCGTCGCGTGAGCGTAATGGGGCTGGAGGAAGTTTCCGTGAAATATGGGGCCGCATGAAGAGCTGGTTCCAGGGTAATTTTTGATCATTATGGGGGATTTAAGGAGCTGTGCAGACATGACTCTCCAGCGAGAGCAAGTCTCAGGTTGACAGGGTATGAAAGAGATTTTTTCTCTCGCAAAGGTGCAAAGTTCGCCAAGAAAAGCCTTTGCGGTCTTTGCATCTTTGCGAGAGTCATTATTAAAATATGATTCATTTGTTTATATGCTGGTCGCGCGAGGTTTCTAGAGAGAGTGGATCAACACAGAATGTATGACAATGTATTTGATTGACAAGATTTTTTCAATGGCCGGATGCCTACAGGCCGTTGAAAAATACCGGATGCGAAGTGCATCCGGTTGGAGTTGGCGGGGGGAGTTTACCTTGCTATTTTGGAGGCAACACATGATGGCAAATTTAACTGGGTGCAGGAGATAAGAGATGTTTGAAATAATCGATAACTATACACAAGAAGCAGTGATCAAAGTGATTGGCGTTGGCGGGGGAGGCGGTAATGCTGTCACCCACATGCTGAGTGAGAATCTTGAAGGGGTTGATTTTATATGCGCAAATACTGATGTGCAGGCCCTCAACAGGAGCGGCGTTGCGGCATTATTGCCAATCGGTTCGGATCTGACCAAGGGGCTTGGCGCCGGAGCCAATCCGCAGGTTGGACAACAGGCCGCATTGGAGGATCGTGACCGCATTAGAGAGCAGTTGCAGGGTGCTGATATGGTTTTTATCACCGCAGGCATGGGTGGTGGAACGGGCACAGGTGCGGCTCCTGTGGTTGCCGAGATCTCAAAGGAGCTGGGAATTTTGACAGTGGCGGTGGTGACCAAGCCGTTTCGTTTTGAAGGTGGACGCCGCATGCAGGCAGCCGAGCTTGGAATCAAGCTGCTGCGTGAATCCGTTGATTCCCTGATTACCATTCCAAACGACAAGCTGGTTCCGGTGCTGGGGTCGAATATGACGCTGCTGGATGCATTTAAAGCCGCCAATGATGTGTTGTTGAATGCGGTGCAGGGGATTTCGGAACTGATCACCAAGCCTGGGCTGATTAATGTTGATTTTGCCGATGTGCGTACTGTGATGGCGGAGATGGGTCTGGCAATGATGGGCAGCGGTACGGCGACAGGTGAGGACCGCGCCCGGGAAGCGGCTGAAACTGCACTGCAGAGTCCATTGCTGGAAGATGTCAACCTGACCGGCGCCAAGGGTATCCTTGTCAATATTACTGCCGGGATGGACATGTCGATCGGTGAATTTGATGAAGTAGGCACCACAGTCAGAGAGTATGCTGATGATGATGCGACAGTTGTTGTTGGCACCGTTATTGACCCGGATATGCATGATGAGCTAAAAGTCACCGTTGTTGCGACCGGAATCGGTGGTGAAGATGAGCAGAAACAGCCGAAGAGGCCTGAAGTGCGCAAACCGGAGATGGAGGTCGTCAAACCTGCGAAGGTGGTTGGCAGCGATGTCGTTAATCCGGTAGCTGATGCCAATGCACATGCTTCAACCAGCTATGGGGAGTTTGACAACCCGACTGTCATCCGCAGAACCACCAAGGTTGCTTCACAGGATGAATCCATGACCAATGCAGGAATGGATTACCTTGATATTCCAGCATTTTTACGGAAACAAAATGATTAAATTGCGATAAAAGTTGCAAATGTCATCATTTTATAGTTCAATATTAGGGAATTCCCTAATAAAGAGGGGCCTGTTGTCTAAAGGAGGGCTGATTAGCACTGTATTTAGACGGACTTAACCTCGTATATTAAAGAGATTGCTGATGATTAAACAGCGCACCCTCAAAAACAGCATCAAGGCGACCGGCGTTGGACTTCATACCGGAGACAAGGTGTTGTTGACTCTGCGCCCTGCGGCAGCGAATACAGGCATCGTATTTCGCCGCATTGATCTTGACACACCTGTCGAGATTGAAGCCAGGGCGGAAAATGTCGGAGACACCAGTCTCTCGACGACATTGGTAAAAGGTGATGTGCGGGTCTCCACGGTGGAGCACCTGCTGTCAGCCTTTGCCGGTCTCGGTGTCGATAATGCCTATGTGGATGTCAGTGCGCCTGAAGTACCCATCATGGACGGCAGTGCTGCTCCATTTGTTTTTCTGATCCAGTCTGCCGGGATTATCGAGCAGCATGTGGCGAAGCGCTTTGTACGGATTCTACAGCCAATCGAGGTGAGTGACGGTGATAAAAAAGCCGCGTTTACCCCTTTTGACGGCTTTAAAATGAGTTTCGGTATTGAGTTTGATCATCCGGCATTTATCGATCGCCCAAAAACTGCAGTCATCGATTTTTCTTCAACATCTTTTGTGCGTGAAGTGAGTCGTGCGCGAACTTTCGGTTTTCTCAATGAGATTGAAATGCTGCGCGAAAATAATCTTGCTCTGGGAGGGAGTCTGGACAATGCGGTCGTTGTTGATGACTATCGTGTCATGAATGAAGATGGACTGCGTTATGATGATGAGTTCGTCAAACACAAGATTCTGGATGCTGTCGGTGATCTCTACCTGCTCGGGCATAGCCTGATTGGCGCCTTTCATGGCTTCAAGTCGGGGCATGCGCTGAATAACGAACTGCTGCATGCACTGTTGGCAAACCAGTCAGCATGGGAAGAGGTGGTGTTCGACGAGAAAGAGGGCGCTCCAATCTCCTACATGCAGGCGGCCAAGGTTACTGCCTGACTGCGTTCGAGAGGCGCAGCAGCACGGCCTTAAGTTGTTCATCGCTGGTGCAGTCTGCCGCCCGGTTTAACACCTCTGACGCCTTGTCTGAATGGCGGGGGGTGCCGTGCTCTGTTTTCAGCTGTTCATGCTGAACTGGCGCCGGCGACACCACCACTCTAACCTCCTTCGATTTTACCTCCGCAGCGATCATTTCGCTCAGGTAGCGTATCCTGCTGGCCCATACTTGTGCATCGACATAGAGTGTCACAACTTGACTATTGCGATGTAATCCTGTAATGTGATCGGTTATTTCGCGTGCGAATTGCTGCTTGATTACCTGCAGTAATTCCGCTTCCTCCCTGCAGGCTCTCTGCAGAGTGGAAAGTTGATCGCTATGTTGTAGATAGCGGGAGATGGCTTGAGGGCGTTTTTTCAAGTGAGGGATCTCTTGTATGAGGCTGCCAACTCCGCTCATTGTTGAGGAAAAGTAGTATGTTTTCAAGTTCAATTCAGAAAAAAATATCCATTCACAAGCTCGGAATGCTTTTTATCCTGCTGCTTATCGTGGCGATGATCTCTGCGGCAATGTCTGGAAGAATTGGCTATCAGCTTGGGTTTCACAATGCCAACGTTTCTCTGGAATCTGAATCTGAAGTCGCATTACTCATGGAGATGGTGAACAAGGAGCGTGAAAATCTTCAACAGGTCAAGGCGAATACAGAAGATAATCTTGATGCTCTGGCTATCAAGCTGGGGTCGCTGCAGGCAAAACTGATGCGCCTGGAGGCCATTGGAGAGCGGCTTGTTTCCGCTGTCGATGTTGATATCGATAAAGAGGTCTTCAAAAAAGATCCTGCAATGGGAAGCGCCTCAAATGGCGAAGAGGGAGAGACTCAAACCTCGCTTGATCTGCTTATGGGGATTGAGCGGTTGAGCAGTCAATTGGCGTCCCAGGATCAACAACTGACGACACTGGAAAAAGTGTTGAGCGAGCGCGACATAACAAAGGAAGTCGTGCCCTCGGGCATGCCGGTGAAGGGCTACATCTCATCTGGATATGGCGGCAGAGTCCATCCGATATCCGGAAAATTCAAGGGGCATGAGGGAGTGGATATCCCGGGTAAAAGAGGCACCCCGATCAAGGCTGTCGCCGGCGGGGTCGTGATCAAGTCCGAGCGGGTTTCAGGATACGGGAACATGGTTGAGATCAAGCATGCCGATGGTTTCAGCACCCGTTATGCCCACAACAAGAAGAATATTGTAAAAAAAGGCGACATCATCGAAAAAGGCGTCACGGTTGCACTGCTTGGCAGCACCGGGCGTTCGACAGGACCGCATCTCCATTTTGAGGTGCGCAAGAACGGTGCTCCAGTCAATCCGATGCGCTATATCAACTCGGTCAATTGATGATCGGAAAGCTCTTTCCGGGATTCCGGGAGGCGTTTGACTGCGCGCCAGCGCGCCCAACTTGTGTGTGGGAGATGGTGAGAGCAACAGAGTGCTCGTAGAGGGCCTCTTTAACGGAGCCGCATACGCATAAGAGAAGGCCTCATCTCTGTGATTGCAAGTCCGGCATCAACAAGCACCCGTCACAAAATAGCGCCGATACTCCCCGATTCAATCGATGGCGTTGCCAACTTTATCCAGGGTGCGTTGAAAAAATCCCTCTCCTTTGTGATCCGGTACTGAAACAACGACGCGTTCGTTCTCATCATCGATCTTCTCATCCGGCTCATAATCCCCGGCAATACGATCAAGTATTCCATCATCGCTGAAATAGAGGGTGAGGTTCTTGTGCACCAGCTCCTCACCGGGGACCTGTAACCAGTAGATGTAGTCCCAGCGCTGCTGATGAAATACATCGACAAAGGATGGCGTTCCCAGCGCCAGGCGAACCTCCTCCATAGACATGCCGGGCTCGAGTTTGTCAAGAGCTTCACTATTGAGGATGTTGCCCTGCTGAATAGTCTGTTTGTGCACAAATGAGAATTTTGAAAATGGCTTTTGAGCAACGCCTTTGACGATTTTTTCAGAGGTGGCGCAGCCACCAGTCAGCAAACTGGCTATGAAGATAGGAAAGAGATGCCTGTGCATATTTAGGTACTGATTTTCATCCGCAGAATCTGTTATTATACAACAATCAGAGATTGCTAAGGAACCTCTGAATAAATCAATGGGATGGGAGTCGGAGGAAGGGTTTACTGAGTGTCCGCTCTCACTGAATGATAGTTAAGACATGTCGCCTGGAGCCTGTCCCGGTAGAAAAATTTGTAATAACAAGCACTGATCGAAGCGCGCGGCGATTTGCTTAGTGCTTCCCTAACTGATAAGCAGGATCCCATGGATAATAATGATATTCGTCAGGCTGGTCTCAAAGTCACTTTGCCACGACTCAAAATTCTCGAGATTCTTGAACGCAATCAGCTGCGCCATCTGAGTGCTGAGGATGTCTATAAAATATTGCTGAAGAATGATGAGGAGATCGGTCTCGCCACTGTTTACCGCGTTTTAACGCAGTTTGAAGCAGCTGGTCTGGCCAAACGTCAGAATTTTGAAGGCAGTACTTCGGTGTTTGAGCTGGATCGCGGCATGCACCATGACCATGTCGTTTGTGTTGAATGCGGGCATGTCGAGGAGTTTGTCGATGAAACTATTGAGGAGTCCCAGAAAAAGATCGCAGAGAAGCTCGGTTTTGAATTGACTGATCACTCCATGGTTCTCTACGGGCGCTGCCGAAATAACAGCTGCCCCCATCGCAAGTCGAAATCCTGAAAAGCATAACCTAAAACGCATAACCCAACTCTGCCTCCTGTGCGGAGCTGTTGAGATGTTATGTCGATAGCATCTCCTGGGCGTGCTTGAGGGTGCGTTCTGTCATCTCGACGCCTCCAAGCATGCGTGCAACCTCATTGATTCGTTGACTCTCCTCGAGTTGGGTGATGCGGGTTTGCGTGGAGTTGTTGTGGCGCTGTTTTTCAACGAGCAGGTGATGATGAGCCTGTGCCGCTACCTGGGGCAGGTGGGTGACACACAGAATCTGCCGCTCTTCTCCAAGCTTGCGTAGCAGCTTGCCGACAATTTCTGCAACGCCGCCGCCGATACCGACATCCACTTCATCGAAGATCAGCGTGGGTATTTTTGCAAGACCGATCGTGGCGACCTGTATGGCGAGGCTGATACGGGAGAGTTCACCGCCGGAGGCGGCTTTGCTGAGTGGCTGTTGTGGCTGCCCGGGGTTGGCGCTGAAAAAGAACTCGATCGTTTCGAGGCCCTGTGCCGTCGGTTGCTGCTGCTCGATGGAGTCGAGTTTCACACTGAAACGCCCGTCCGGCATCGACAACTGCTGCATGGTTGCGGAAACCTGTGCAGCCAGTAATTCTACAGCCTTGCGCCTTGAACGGCTCAGCCTGCCGGCAAGTTTCCCCCATTGTTGCTGATGCTCGTCGATCTGTTGCTGCAAAGTATCCAACTGTTCATCACTCTGCAGCAATTTTGCCAGTTGTTGTTGGAGAGTGGAGAGATGAAGGGGCAGCTCAGCCGGTTCGAGCTGATGTTTGCGGGCAAGCAGCAGGATGTTGCTGAGACGCTGGTCAACGCTGGCGAGTCTTGCCGGGTCAAGCTGGATATCATCAGCGTACTGGTGCAGTGAGTGGGAAGACTCTTCGACTTCAATCATTGCGCTTTGCAGCATCTCCAGGCTGTCACCCGGTAGTTTGTCAATTTCACGCAGCTCTTCGAGGATAGAGAGACTGCGTTGCAGCAGTTGTGTGACGCCATTGTCATGATAGAGGGTGTTGAGCAGCTCTTCGCTGCGTTCGCGCAGCAGGCTGGCATTGCTGAGACGGCGTTGTTCGGACTCGAGTTGCCGCCACTCATGCTCCTCGACAGCCAGGTTTTCCAGCTCTTCGATCTGAAACCGCAATAGTTCAATGTGTGAACGGCGATCCTGCTGCTTCATTTGTAAGTTGGAAAGCTCCCTGGCTGCAGTGTTCCATTGCCGCCACTGATGCTGCAACTTGTTCAACAGCTCTTCGTTACCTGCATAAGCATCAAGCAGAGCGCGTTGATAGGGGGCTTTCAGCAGGGATTGATGGGCATGTTGTCCATGGATATCAACCAGTTTTTCACCCAGTCGAGCGAGAGATGCAAGCGTCACTGGTATGTTGTTGATAAAGGCGCGGGAGCGCCCTTTAATAGTGAGTACCCTGCGCACCAGGCAGTCGCCGCAGGAGTCATCCAGCAACTCCTGCTCGTGCAGCCACTGTTTCGCCTCACTGCTGTCAGTGAGATCAAAAGCCGCAGTAATCTCGGCTTTTTCATGACCGCTGCGGATCAGGCTGATGTCAGCCTTGTCGCCCAGCACCAGCCCGAGAGAGTCGATCAGGATGGATTTGCCTGCACCGGTTTCACCGGTGAGAGCGCTCATGCCTGAATCAAGCTCAAGTGACAGCTCTTCAATGGTCACAAGATGACGGATGTGCACAGAGGTCAGCATTGATGGTTGTCTCTACTCATGATGATGTATAAAGACGCCCTTAAGTGCGATGACCCCAGTTGAGTTTGTTGCGCAGAATCTGGAAATGATCGTGGCCGGCAGGATGAATCAGGCGCACATTATGTTGCGAGCGAGAGATGACCAGTTGATCCTGATGGCTGATTTCAAGTGTGGTTTGCCCGTCACAGGTAATACGGACATTTTCGCTTGCTGTGCGCTCACACATGCGAAAACGGATAGTCGAGTCAGAGCGGAGCATAATCGGCCGGTTGCTTAAAGTATGCGGGCAGATTGGCACCAGCAGAATGGCGTTCAGATCCGGGTAGACCAGAGGTCCGCCACCGGAAAGTGCATAGGCGGTCGAACCGGTCGGAGTGGAGACGATGATGCCGTCAGAGCGCTGGGACTCCACAAAACTGTCATTGATCCAGATTTCGAACTCGATCATGCGTGCAGAGAGCCATTTATGAATCACAACATCATTCAGCGCCAGCGATGAGTCCAGGCAATTGCCGCCGGCATCGATGATCTCGCTGCGTAGCAGAAAGCGTGGATCTTCGCTATATTGACCGTCAAGAATCTGATCGAGGCTCTCCAGCATCCTGTCAGAAGCGATATCCGCAAGAAACCCGAGGCGGCCGCGATTGATGCCGACAACCGGGACATTATAGGGAGCCAGGATACGGGCGCTGTGCAACAGTGTTCCATCACCTCCGATGATGACGACAAGGTCGGAGTTGTCGGCGATGCTTTTCAATGATGCCGTTGTGTGATCGGGAAGATGCTCTGAGAGGCGCTCATCAAGAATCAGCTGCTTAACCCTGGGTGCGAGGTGGTCGAACAGTGAACGCAGCAGCGATCCGATCTCGCTGTCCGTCGTTTTACCGGTAATTCCAATTCGAGAGAACAAGCGCTGTACCAGATCTGTTGGAGGAGTGGATAGTGGTCAAAATAACATGCAGGGTAGACAGAGTCTAG